>JAJFID010000116.1 GCA_021775325.1 Rhodospirillales bacterium | reverse complement strand
CGGCACGGGCACGCCGGGCAAAGGCGTTGGTGGCCTGCGACGGATCCACATGGCCGTCCAAGGGTTCATAAATACCGCCGATCAGACCATCGGTTTGTGACAGCGGGTGCAGGTCATGAATGTCAGGAGGCGTGAGGATGTCGAAATCAAAACCTGCAATTTGGCCCACGTCTTTGACATGACGAAACTCATCCATGCGGTCCGGCAGGGCAGTAACACGCATGGCTCCGCAGGCGTGGAAATCGACGTCGTCAAATTCCTTGTACTTGGTAACGCTATGGGCGCGCATGTGCATGATTGTGGGATTGTGCCCATAGTGGGTACACAGACCGGCCGCGTGCCATGTGGACCCTGCCGTCAGTTCATTTTTTTCTACCAGTAGCACATCTGTGCAACCCAGTTCGCACAGATGATACAGCAACGAACATCCGGTGATGCCACCGCCAATGATGACGACTTCCGCGTGTGATTTCATGGTTCCAGCCATTAGCCTTTCAGTCGAATGCCGTCGGGATCATAGGGCGGTTTCCGCAATGGAGACATGGCGTGTATCTCACCCGCGATGCGGACCGAGAATGCGCCGCTGTCGATCCATTCCTGCGTTATTTTTTCAGGTGCTGCGATCATGGCAAACGCAAGCGAGTCGCCCGTGCGGAAAGCTCGGCCACCTGACGTTGTCTGGCCCACAAGCTCGTCGTCCCGGTACACCGGTTCGTCATGTAACACCAATGGATTTCCCCCTATGGAAAACAGAACCAGACGCCGTTTAGAGCCTGCCTCACGTTTCCGCAACATAGCCTCCCGACCAATGAATTCCACACTTTTTTCGTAGGCCACAGCAAATCCGAGCCCGACTTCCAGCGGGGTGTCTTCGGGGCCCATATCGTGCCCCCAGTGTCGATATCCTTTTTCCAGGCGGCAGGAATCGAGCGCAAACATGCCCGCATGGGCGAGACCCAGTCCATTGGCGGCATCCACGATCGTGTCGTAAACATCCAGCGCCTTATCCTTCGGGATGTAGAGCTCCCATCCCAGTTCTCCAACAAAGCTCAGGCGGTTTGCACGGACAGCGACATCGCGTACGTGTATTTCCTGCCAGGTGGAAAACTCGAAATCATCATTGGCAAGGCTGCTGTCGCACACCCGCGATAACAGCGATCGTGAATTGGCACCCATAACACCGAGAACGGCATGATCATCGGTGAGGTCGTTGACGGTTACGCTGGCAGAACCCGTCATTTGACGCGTAATCCAAGTGTGATCCTTGATGCGGGTCGGCGCGCCACCGATAACCCAGAAACGATTGTCGTCCAGTCGCATGACAGTGACGTCCGACTCGATCCCGCCATGCCGGTTCAGCATCTGCCCGTACACTGTGCGGCCCACAGGAACGGCAACGTCTGCCGCGATCAAACGCTGCAGCTCGTGCTCCGCGTCGGGCCCTGCGAACTCAAACTTTGAAAATGGCGTGAGATCATAAACAGCAACGTGGTCCCGCGTTGCCAGTGCTTCGTGTTCTGCGTTGGGCCACCAGGGCTGTGGTCCGTAACTGTACGGCGAGGTGATAGTGCCCGAGTCTCGTGTATTGAACCACAGAGGACGTTCCCAGGTCATGACAGGTGTACCGAAGTGTGCACCACATCCGGCGAGGCGGTCATGAAAGGGTGTACGGGTGATATCCCTGGCCGTCGTTGGCTGTTTGTAAGGCCAGTGCATGGCAAACTGGTTGCCCAGCGATTCCACACACCTCTTGCTCAGGAAGGCCGTGGTTGCCTGATCCGGACCAAAGCGCTGAATATCCACTTCCCATACGTCCATGGGCGGCTCGCCGCCATCGATCCATTCCGCGATGACCTTGCCGGCACCGGCGGATGAGACCACACCGATAGAGTTAAAGCCGGCGGCCACAAAGAAATTCTTCAGTGTCGGTGCCTCGCCAATGATCTGTCGTGTGTCTGGTGTAAAGCTCTCCGGGCCATTCATGAACTGGCGAATGCCGGCGTTCTCCAGAACCGGGAATCGGGTGATGCCATTTTCCATGAACACAGCATATCGATCCCAGTCTTCCGGCAGAATGGTATAGGATGCGTCCATGGGGATGCCATCGGGACACCACGCGCGCGCTTCATCCTCGAACCCGCCTATGACCAGCTTGCCGGCATCTTCTTTCATGTAAATTCCGGCATCCAGATCGCGGGTAATGGGCAGAGGGTCGGGCAACCCGGCAATAGGTTCTGTAACAAAATAGACATGTTCGGTGGCTTGCAGGGGAACATCCACACCCACAGACGCACCCAACTGCCGGGCCCACATGCCGCCACAATTGATGACGTACTCACACCTAATGCGGCCGTGTTCCGTGACAACGGCGCTGACTCGGGTCTTGTGTGTTTCGATGTTTGTTACGGGGCATTTCTCAACGATCTTAACGCCGTTTTGCCGCGCACCCTTGGCATAAGCCATCGTGGTGTCGACTGGATTGGTTTGGCCATCTGCAGGCACCCACAAAGCACCGGCCAAATCATCGATCTTCAGTTCTGGCCAGCATCCGGCAACGTCGCTGGCGGAAATGATGTCGGCTTCCAACCCGGCGATTTCACCGTTGCCAGCGGTGCGGTGCAGTTCAGCCATACGGTCCTGTGTCTGCGCCAGCCAGAGGCCGCCGGTTCGGCGATAACCGGTGGCCTGACCAGTTTCTTCCTCCAGGGACTGGAACAGATCGACGGCATACATGGATAGGCAAGTGAGATTAAGGCTGGATCGTAAGGGCCCGACAATGCCCGCTGCGTGCCATGACGTGCCTGATGTCAGGACATCCCGTTCCAACAGGACTGTATCCGACCACCCCAGTTTCCCGAGGTGATAGGCCACACTGCAACCGACAATGCCGCCGCCGATGACGACAGCCCGTGCCTCTGCTGGAAGATTGTACTGTGTCATGCCATTCCCTGATTAGGGTGAGAAAACCTGCCTAATTGGCTATACTTGATTTTGCCGATCATGTAACAACTAATCATCGACAGTAAGTGATACGGGAATTCCGGAAAGAGAACAGAAAGCATGATGCGTCGGCTAACAGGAACCATGTTTAATCAACTCAGCGTTGGGCTGTTCATGGTCGCAAGTGCATTCACGATTGTGATCTGGTTGCTCCAGTCGCTGCGGTTTGTGGATATGATTATCGACAAAGGCGCGACGCCCGGCATGTTTCTGCGCCTGACCATGCTGCTGATGCCAAGCTATCTCATTATCATTCTTCCCATCGCCCTGTTTATCATTGTCGTGTTTGTTTACTCAAAACTGACGGCGGATCGTGAACTCGTGGTGATGAGTGCATCCGGTTTAAGCCCGTTGCAACTGTCCAAACCGGCATTGATGTTGGCCGGGTTGGTCATGCTGCTGACTTACGCCATCAATCTGTTTTTCCTGCCCGAGTCCTACCGCATGTTTGGTGAGCTTAAATGGCATCTTCGCTATAATTACTCGCAGGTTTTGCTGGAGGACGGCAAGTTCAACAGTATTGGCAATCGGACGACGGTCTATATCAGCGAACGCACCTCTGACAATTCTCTACGCGGAATTTTTGTTCACGATGAACGGGACCCGAAGGTAGCCATAACTATTATGGCCAAACGCGGCTCGCTGGTGAAAACAAACAAGGGTGCCCAGATCATTATGTTCGACGGTAACCGTCAATCGCGTGATGTTGTTACGAAGGATTATTCAGTACTGTTTTTTGATCGGTATGTGTTCTCTCTCGATCATTTCAACAGAACCGAGGGCATTCGTGTGCCCGACAGTCGCGAACTGACGGTGTTAGAGCTGTTTGATGTGGAACAAAACGCCAATATCCCGGAACGGGATCATCCTAAATTCATCGTCGAAGGGCACAAGCGGCTGGTATCGCCGTTGATCCCCGTGGCATTTGCTCTGATTGCACTGGTATGCATGTATGCTGGCGGTTTTACCCGTCGAAACCAGACCAAACGCATCGTGTTTGCAGCAGTGGTTATGCTGACGATGCAGATCGCAATTTTGGGTGTAGGCAACATGAGTGCGCGGAATCTGGCACTGCTACCGTCACTGTATTTTGTTGTGATATCACCCATTGTCGCAGGAATTGTGATGCTCATATGGCCGCCGCGTCTGGATTTCCTGAGTTAGAGAAACTTCGATCAGACAAATCATCGAGTTGAAAAGTATGTCTAAAAACTGTTACGAGGGTGCCATGAAACGCCTTCGCGCCGGTTCGGCCTACTGTAGCCTTGTTTTGCTGGTCAGTTTTTCCTGTGTATCCAGCGTGTCCGCACAGGAGAAACCCCCGCGCAAGGAAGTAGGAACATTCTCGTTCCAACTGGAAAACGATCTGTTTTCAGGCACCGACCGCCATTACACCAATGGCTTGCGGTTATCATGGCTATCGCCGGACGGTGATACTATTGAACCTCTGGCTGTGATCCGGGACACGCTGGAGACCGTGGCGCTTGATGCCACCGGATCAGACGGCCGGAACAAGGAAATCCGGTTTGGTGTGAGTTTGGGTCAGGATATTTACACGCCTGAAGACCGTGCCGCATCGACGCTGATTACGGATGACAGGCCCTATGCAGCCTGGCTCTATGGCGCGGCATCCCTGCATACGATCACAAATTCCAAGCATCGACCGGACCGGCTTGAGTCTGTCGAACTGCAAGTTGGTGTCGTCGGCCCGGCTGCGCTGGGTGAAGAAGCACAGGACGCTATCCACCATGTTCGCCTGATCGATACCTTTAACGGATGGGACAATCAACTCAGCAATGAACTCGGTGTCCTGCTCCTGTACGAACGGAAATGGCGATTGTTTGACCCCGTGGGTCTGGCGGCAGGTGAATTCGATTTTATCCCGAGGGCTGGCGGCAGTATTGGAAACATCCTGACCCATGCCAACGCCGGGGCCGCCCTGCGGTGGGGGTGGAACCTGCCCGAGGACTTCGGACCGGCCAATCTGATTCAGGGCGGTGCGCCGTTTCTGGACACCAACCGGGACACTCTCGAGCTTGTCAGCGCTTTCCTGTTTGCGTCTGCGGAGGGGAGATATGTGGCACACAACATATTTCTGGACGGCAACACCTTTCGCGACAGTCACAGTGTGGACAAGCGTAACTGGGTCGGCGACCTGACCATGGGCGCAACACTCATGATCGGGCCGGTCAACCTGACCTATTCCAACACACATCGCAGTCGCGAGTTTGAAGGCCAGCAAGGCACAAGCCGATTTGGCGCCATCACCATATCGTTTGAAGCGGCTTTTTAAACGGTAATTAATGGAGGAAATGGCGCACCGGGGAAGATTCGAACTCCCGACCCCTTGATTCGTAGTCAAGTACTCTATCCAGCTGAGCTACCGGTGCATTTGCCTGCGGCGGCACCGTTTGTGGCGGCCCGCCTGTCGTGGAAGCGGGAAACTACTCTACGCTGTTGTCAAAGGCAAGCCGCAACATGCTCTAATTTGAGCCTAATACGGCGCGGATGATCGAATTCTGCAAAGGCCTGAGTTATTGGTGCAGAAAATGCCTGAAACCAATTGTAAAATAGGAACTTGTACCAACATATGCGTTTGAGTAAGATCGACCCGTAATTGTGACAGAGGCCGGAAAATCCCTGAATATTGTAACTGGTTATTAAAACTCTTCAGGGTAATAATCGACAGGGGAACGGGAACGCGATAGAAAAATAGTCGCGGGATTTTAGGGACGAGTAATCAATGACGTCAGCCAAGGCACGGACAACTATTCTGGGAGCAGCCCTCCTGGTTTCTGCATGCTCGTTTTCTGAGGAGGCCCTGTGGCCATCCCTGACCGGGGAAGACCCGGCAGGTGACACCACTATGGAAGCCACATCCGAACAGAGTGCGATGACGACGGCGACCACCCAGTCAACTATTCCGGCTTCTGCTCAACCGTCCCTCGGTAGCAGCAGCTTTGAGCCGGTTGACGTAACACCTGGTGCTGCAACAGGTACTTTTGTTGGCGATAAGGTAATCGAGTTGCGTGGCGAGTTGCTGAGCCTGCAAGGCGCGATCTCACAGCATAACCAAATTCTGCAGGAAGTGCGGGCCAAGATCGTCGGCGATTCCCAGCGCTACCACAATACAGTAGCCGCCATGAACGCACGTCTGCAGGTGGGCACTACCCCCGGCAATCCTATTTTGGTCCAACAGTTTAACAATGCACAGGCCGATCTGGATCACGTGGAATCCGATATTGTTATAATGAACCAGTTGGCGCAGGCCGTGTCGACGGACTCGACCATGTCGGCATTCCTGGCTGAATCGGCTCATGCGGCATTTGATGTATCCGGCGCTGTTGATGAAGATCACCGCCAACTCGCCATCCTCGAGGACGAAGTCAATCGCACTGTTGTGCTGATTGAACGTCTTCTGAAGGAAGTGTCCAGCGATGTACGACGTCAGACCGCTTATGTTTCGACGGAGCGATCCAATCTCAACCTGTTATCGGCGGGCATCAAGTCCGGTGAGATTTATGGTATCAGTCTGGTCAACCAAGCCATGGCATCCGCGGCCGGTGGCAGCAATAACATGGCGGGTCTGCCTGTTGATACAACCGGCAGACGCCCCCTTGTTGTGATTCGGTTTGATCGCAATAACGTTCCCTATGAACAGGCGTTGTACAATGCCGTCAGCAGAGTTCTGGAGCAACGCCCCAACGCTGTATTTGATCTGGTTGCTGTCGCGCCGGCCAGCGGCGACGAAGCCACAATAGCCTTGAATTCGTCCAAGTCCCGCCGCCATGCCGAAAACGTGCTCCGGTCGCTTGTTGATATGGGTTTGCCGCCGTCGCGCGTCGCCATATCGGGTAAGACTGCGGACAATGCCAATGTCAATGAGGTGCGCCTCTATCTACGGTGATCCAACTTCTGTTTATTTCTAAAAAGCGGCACCTCGATTGAGATGCCGCTTTTTTCGTACCTATGGATTGTCCATCACGCCATCTTCGGTATTATCTATCCAGAAAAACGAACTCGGAACGGGTGACTTAAACAAGGGGGCATCAATGAGCGACGGTCTTGCAGAACAGGAACATAGCATCGTTACCTGGGCGGATTTCCATCGGGATACCAGAAAACTGGTTCGCAAACTGCTGGATATGGGGCCGTGGGAAGGCATAGTGGCTTTGACCCGTGGCGGGCTTGTGCCGGCGGCGATTGTCGCCCGAGAGGTGGGTATCCGTATTGTCGATACACTGTGCATCACCACGTATGAAGAGATGCAGCAGGGAACGTTGAATGTATTGAAAACACCGGACGCTGCCATGGACGTTCAGGGCGAGGGGTGGTTGATCATCGATGACCTGGTGGATACGGGTACTACGGCAACAGAGGCACGCAGATTGCTTCCAAAGGCGTGTTTTGCGGTGGTTTATGCCAAGCCAAAAGGTCGCGATACGGCAGATGTGTTTGTACATGACATCCCACAGGATGAATGGGTTGTTTTCCCCTGGGACAGTGCACCGCAGTATGTAAGCCCTCTGGGCGGTGGGCGAGACTAGTTAGTCCTGTAATCTGTAAAAGCAATTCGCAACTCTGCGTGCGTCTTGCATGGCAACAGGTTTTTGCGCGTGAATATCATCGCTCGAAATACTATCCGAAGATCTTTGGTTTGTGCACTGTTTACAGTGATCACGCTTTTGGGTGTGTTGCTTTCTTCATCACGCACAGTTGCCGATAACAAGCGGCTCGCCGTCAAAATCATGTTCGACGACATGATGATCGTTGGATTGAATCCACCTGAGGGTACCACATACGATTTCCCTATTGTCAGTCCGCGGGAGGGCGTAGCAAGAGTGATCGAAGCTATGGCTTTGATCAGAGAAAAATCCCCTTACAGCCGGGTGCGGATCGAAGACCTCAAACGCGAAGGGCGGGTGCTCATCATATATGACCCGCACCTGCCGGACAGGTCGACCAACATGAGCAGCATCATGGCCGCAATATTTCTGCCGAAATATGAAAACCAGGAAGACCCCGAATCTTCCAGTAAGGATTTTGTCGTTGTTGTGAGTCGGTTTGGTGTCAAGTGGCCGCTGGAGGAGCTGGCACCAGTCCTGATTCATGAACTGGTTGGTCACGGTGTGCAGCATCTGGAAGATCGCCTGGAAACCATGCGCCTGATTGATGTGGAATGTGAGGCCTGGCTGTATACCGAAATGGCCCACCAGGAATTGGGTGCGGAAAACTTCACAGATGAACGCATTGATATGCGGAAGAACCTCAAACTGCAGTGCGACGATTTTTTTCGATATCTGCGGGAAAACGATACCGCCGGTTATGCTGTCTGGGATGTATTGAATCCTGACATCCCGCGACTGCTAACACATTTTGATGGGTACTTGAACGAATTGCGCCGCCAGGGTGTCATGAGCGAGACTCTGGCGACAGCAGCCGATCAGGACGCTGAGACACTTGAAGAAATCTTCAGAAATGGTACGCCGGAAGTACAGTTCGATATTGCTCAAAACCTGTTACGCGGGATGCCCGTCAAGCAGGACTTGGTTGAGGCTATGAGATGGCATAGACGCGCCGCTGAAAACGGGCACGCGGAAGCACAACGTATCGTGGCCGATTCCTTCGCGCTGGCGGGGCCTGACAGGGACTTGATCCAGGCGGCGGCATGGTACGAAAAGTCGGCGGTTCAGGGAAATGCCAAAGCTCAATACACGTTTGGCATGTTTTTTGTCAATGGAACCGGTAACAAACCACAGGACCCGGTCGAGGCTGCCAGGTGGTACGCAAAAGCTGCCTTGCAGGGCCATGGCAAGGCTCAATACCGCCTTGGATATGCATTCGAAACAGGCAGTGGTGTGGACGTGAACTTCGCAACGGCCGCCAAATGGTATGGGCTCGCGGCCGAAAACGTTGCCCAGGCCCGCTTCAGGCTGGGTGTTTTGTATGAAACCGGTCGCGGTGTTGATCAGGACTTGGAGGAAGCCGCAGACCAGTATCGCCGTGCAATCGAACAAGGAAGCGAGGTTGCGGCAAAACGTCTGGTCATCCTGGAGCAGGCTCACCCTGAAGTTATGCAATAAGGCTCTGGCTCTGTATATCTGGCCATATGCGTGAGTGCGCCTCTAATGCGCGGCCCTGACCCTGTTTTTCTTTTTCAGGCAATACATCCATGTTGGGCCACAGGCCGCTCACCAGTGCCTGTGCATAACCGTCCGCCAGGCCTGCGTTTCGCATGGCTGCTGCAGCCGTCGCGTGGTCATAGTCAAAAGACTCAATGCGGATATGAATGCTGCCGTGATCATCCGGTTCAAGAATGCTGTACCAGCCCCTTGGCGTGCCGTCATTGGCAGGCATACCGATAACGCCAGCATTGAGCCACAGACGATCGTCGGGCGCGGTCGAGCAAAAGGGCAATCCACAATGTCCGGCGATGATCCCGTCGCACTGTCCCAGGTCCAGTTCGGCGGCCTTGGTCCGGTGATCGGTTGAATCAAATACCCAGCCACTGATGTCGTTGAGATGACCATGAACAACAGCAAGGCGTTGTCCTGTCATGCTCAGATTGATCCGACGTGGCAGCGCCCGCATCCAGGCCTTGTCATCCGCTGTAATCCGTTGTCTGGTATAGTCGAACCACTGCCGGGACAAAACGTCACAGGCGCTGTCTTCTGAAAAACCGCACCCGCAGTCATCCTGTTCAAAACCCAGAGACTCTTCGCAATTTCCCATAACCACGTGAATGCCGGACGCGCGAATTGCAGCCGTGGTTTCTGCCGGATTGGCACAGTACGCCACCACATCGCCCGTACAGATTATGCGATCCGGCTCGAAACCCAGTTCCCGGGCTATGGCAAGGATCGCTGTGGTAGCCTGCACATTGGAGTAGGGACCGCCAAAAACGAAAAGAGGTTCCTCGATGTTGCCCAGATCCAACACGATAGCCCCTCTAGTCCGCGCTACAGGAGGCACCACCCAACACACAGAAACGTGCGCAGTGTGGATGGTTCAGTTTTACGGCCCTGGCGCTATCGGAGAGGCGTGGCCCCAGTTCAAACTGTGGATCATAGGGCAACAGAGTGCAGGGCACGACGACCGGATGGTCTGCGCCTTTGCGTTTCACCACCATACGTGATGTGGAACACATAATGGACTCTGGCCGGACACCCAAAATATCCCAGCATTGCATCGTGATTTCTGGCACGTCCTGGGTTTCGTCCATTTCCGGGAATAAAACCAGTTGTGCGGCATTGCCGGTATCAATTTCGATCTTATGCTCGGCGAATAGATCCGTGTAACCCTGACGGGCGACGGTTTCGTCCTCACCCCAGACTGTGCGGCCAGCGACGGCCAGGTCAAATTCGTTCTCGCTCAGCCAATGCAGGCATTCGATCATGGGCGGCCAGGTGTTTTCACCCCGGATACCCTCGTGCCCGTCGCGAGTATAATGATCAATGGAAACCCGAATGGTCAGCGCACCCGGGTGACGCCGATGAAGCTCAAGCAATCCCGCCCGATTGTTCAGCAGCGGTTTCATGGCGTTGGTCAATACCAGCACCTTGTATCCGCGCACCAGGGAATCCCCGATCATATCCAGAATGTGCGGGTTCATGAACGGCTCGCCACCGGTAAAGGCAATTTCTTCCACGGGCCAGTCCGAATCGGATACTTCATCCAGGTAGGTTCCGACCTCGTCGGCTGTAATATAGGCCAGACGGTCATTTTTCGGGCTGGAGTCCATATAACAGTTTTTGCATGTGATATTGCACAGGCTGCCAGTATTGAACCACAACGTGCGCAACTGGGTCAGCGCCACCACCGCACGTCGTTCGCCCTTTGCGGTCGTATTGGGGTCGCGGAACTTTCCGGGTGTCAGGGAAGGAACAGGTACAGTATTTGATTGAGACATAATCGCTCGATGTTGTGGATGAAACCGAATTGTCAGCCGACTTGTTACCTGACAATCACCATCAGGTTAAATCACAATACCGTTGGGTCGCAAGGAAGCAATGGAATGAGCGGGTTTCCGTTACCAGCGACACTTGATAATATGACATTCGTGCGGGCGTAGCTCAGTGGTAGAGCGTCAGCTTCCCAAGCTGAATGTCGTGGGTTCGATCCCCATCGCCCGCTCCATTTTTCCCCGTATGTTACCCCAGCAGGATACTTGCATGGTGGGCCATGTGGTCGCCCATGAACGAGGCGATGAAGTAGTAGGAGTGGTCATAGTCCGGCTGCAGTCGGATTTGTGCAGGCTGCCCCGCATCCTTGCAGGCAGTTTCGAACAGATGTGGTTTGAGCTGCTCTTCCAGAAAGCTGTCTGCCAGCCCCTGATCGATGAGGATCGCGTTGGCGGAACGGGCACCTGACCTGACCAGGTCCGTGGCATCATACTGTTTCCAGTCATCCTGATTAT
Source organism: Rhodospirillales bacterium (assembly GCA_021775325.1). GTDB lineage: Bacteria > Pseudomonadota > Alphaproteobacteria > Rhodospirillales > Casp-alpha2 > JABJGO01. The sequence continues at coordinate 3,247 of JAJFID010000116.1, read as the reverse complement.
CGCCCAGATAACCGCTGAAGGCTTTTTGTCCCCACGGCACTTGCATGGGTGCGACGATGGGTGAAAAGGCCGAGATGGAGGCATAGGTACCCGGGTTTCTGAGGCCAATTGTTAACGCGCCGTGGCCACCCATGGAATGTCCTGAGATGCCTTGCGCATCGGCGCGGGCCGGAAAATGCCGGAAAATCAGGGCTGGCAGCTCACCGGTGATGTAGTCGTACATGTGGAAGTGCCGGGACCACGGGTCCTGCGTCGCGTTCAGATAAAACCCTGCACCCTTGCCAAAATCGTACGCATCGTCGTCGGCGACATCGTCACCCCTCGGGCTGGTATCCGGGGCCACGACCACCAGACCATGCTGATCTGCATAGCGCTGGGCCCCGGCTTTGACGGTAAAGTTTTCTTCCGTACAGGTGAGTCCGGATAACCAGAACACCACCGGGCGGGGTTCACTTTCGGCGGCTGCCGGTTTGAAGACAGAAAACCGCATCTCACATCCCAGTTGCTCCGATGTGTGGGCATAAACGCCCTGAATGCCGCCAAAACATGTGGCTTCAGATATGGTGGTCATGGTCATGAGGCTGATCTCCGGTCGAGGTTGTTTTGACATCCAGGAAATGATGCCGCATCTAACGCCAGCATGAGCCCTGGTGCAAGCGCCAGCCTCTTCCATTACCTGGTTCACGGTCTTTTCCTGCCATTGTGGGCGGGCTATTGTGCCGTAGCGTCGATTTTAGAGAAGGTTTCAGAATGTCTGCAGGCGGATCTACCAAGGTTGTTGTCGCGGCGTTGGTCGGCAATGGCGTGATTGCCGTGGTCAAATTTGCCGGTTCCATCTTTACGGGCAGTTCGGCCATGCTCAGTGAGGCCATTCACTCGCTGGTGGATACCGGTAATCAGGGTCTTATCCTGTATGGGCTGAGCCGGGCAAAAAAACCCGCCGACGACAGCCATCCTTTTGGTTACGGGATGGAGCTGTATTTCTGGACGTTCGTGGTCGCCATCCTGATTTTTGCAATTGGCGCCGGGGTGTCACTGTATGAAGGTGTCGAAAAAATTCTGAACCCGCATCCGGTCACCGATGCGTGGGTGAATTACCTGATTCTGGGTGTCGCTTTCATCGTTGAGGGTGCCGCGTGGTACTTCGCCTTTCGCGAATTCCGTTCCCGCAAGGGGCATCTGGGTTACATGTCCGCGATTCGTGAAAGCAAGGACCCGGCAGTCTTTACCGTGCTGATGGAGGATACGGCTGCCATGCTGGGTCTGGCCGTGGCTTTTGCCGGTATCGCCGTTGGTGAATGGCTGGATATGCCGGTTCTGGACGGCGTTGCCTCAGTCGTTATCGGCGTCATTCTGGCCGTGGTTGCCGTTCTGCTGGCGGTTGAATGCAAGGGTCTGCTGATCGGTGAAGGCGCGCGCAGTGCCACCGTACGGGGTATTCGTGCCATCGCCCATTCCACCGAGGGTGTCGCCGGTATCAACGAGCTGTTGACCATGCATCTGGGGCCTGAGGATATTCTGGCGACCATCAGTCTGGACTTCGTTGATGGCATTTCCTCTGAGCAGGTGGAAGCGCTCATCAGTACGCTGGAGCAGGACATCAAACAGTCCTATCCCGACGTCACCCGTGTGTTTATCGAGGCTCAAAGCCTGCGCGGTCACCTGGGCCTGCGCGGCCACCAGTCGGCCAATCCGGGTGACCCAAACAGCCGGGGCGATTAATCGACCAGACAGAAACTCATCATCGTCACAAACCCGAGCCTGACCATTTGGTGCGTTCCCCGGTTCACAATTGCTTTGCGAGTTGTTATTATCCTGATGAGGGCTCCGTGACCTATGGGGGGTAATGGAGGGTGTGGTGGACGACAGTCAGAAGTTTTCTGATATCGAGGTGTTCCTGAACGTGGCGGACCTGGGCCTGCGCGGTGGCCTGAGCAGCGTGCTGCGGAATATTGGTGTCAGAAATATCCATATGGGCCGCTCACTGGCCGAGGTTCGTTCGCATCTGGATCAGGAAACGCCCGATCTGATGATTTGCAGCACGCATTTCCCCGATGGCGAGCTGTTTCCGAAACTCCACGAATTACGACACCACAAGTGGGGCCTGAATCCGTTCATTCCGGTCATGACGGTCACTGGCGAGCCCAGCAAGGAACTGGTGAAACTTGTGCTGGAAAGCGGTGCCGATGACCTGTTGATCCAGCCCATATCCGCGGGGCAACTGATGAGCCGCATCGACGGCCTGGCAAAAAACCGCAAACAGTTTGTGGTGACGACGGACTACGTGGGTCCCACCCGGCGCACAGGCAGTCAGAGCCGGGGCACCGAAATTCCCATGATTGACGTGCCCAATACCCTGCAGGAGAAAATTGCCGGGGGAGATGGAACAGTAAGTCTGGAAGACGCCATCAAGTCGGCGCTCGACGAGATCAATGTACAGAAAGTGGAACGGCACGGCGTTCAACTGGCCTATCTGGCCGAACGCATTGTTGATCCGGCGCAGCCCAGCCGGTTGCTTGAGGACGCGGCGGGCCATCTGGACAAACTGATCGACGTGGCTGAAAAGGCCCGTGAACGCATGAAGACCACCAAATATGCCCATACATCGACCCTGTGCGGCTCACTGCTGGAAGTGGCCCAAAGTATACGTGACGCCGGCAGCCACCCTGACCCCAAGGACATGAGCCTGCTCAACCACATCGCCCAGGCCATTCAGGTCGGTTTTGCAGACAGCGAAGCCGCCAACGCTGCCCACGATATCGCCAGTTCCGTGGCCCGTTGAACAGCTGTTTCTCTTTGTGTTGAGCCGCAGCGCCGGAAAATGATTACCACATTTTTCTGATTTTTTTCTTCTCTGTGGCAATTTTGGTGCCTTCGAGGCGATCCCATAACTGGATACCGGCATACTGCTCAACCTTGGTTGTGGCGACGCGGTAGTCTTCCAGCGGTTTGCCGGCCTGTCGGTTGGGAATGATAAAAGACCACATGTGCAACCGGCCCTTGTTGTTTTCGCTCAGGACCGATTTGAAAAAGGCGTTGGGAATGGGTACGGCGACCTGGTTGTCGTCGTTCTGACCGATGAACTCCACGGGTTTGTCGAAGTAGAAGATGGGCCCGCATATGACATAGGTTTCGAGAATTTTCTCCCGCCCGTTCAGTTCCCGGACGGCAGCCTCCAGCTTCTTCCAGATCTGTCGGTTGAAGTTGGGTTTTTGTGGCGACATGTTGGACAACAGGAATGTCTCGC
>JAJFID010000115.1 GCA_021775325.1 Rhodospirillales bacterium | reverse complement strand
ACGGGCGTTCGAATATGTCTTTGAAAATGTAAAGCCGGGCGACGGAATCCAGTAACTACTGACCACGTGAAACCTGGCAACCATATGCCGATCATGCGTTGCAACAGGGGCGTTGACCTGTTAGCTTCCGCGCCGCGATCCGACCCCCTAATACACTATACGGTAAAAACCATGAAAATCGATGGTAACAACATTCGACCCGGTATGGTCATCGAACATCAGGGACGTCTCTGGCGCGCGATCAAAACAGCCCACACCCAGCCCGGTAAGGGTGGAGCATATTTGCAGGTGGAGCTAAAAGACGTTCGCAGCGGAACAAAACTGAATGAACGTTTTCGTTCATCTGAAAAAGTAGAACGCGCAACGCTTGAGCAACGCGAGTTCCAGTATTTGTATGAAGACGGTGGCATGTACACGTTCATGGATGGTGAAACCTATGAGCAGGTGATGTTGTCAGCAGAGGACATTGGTGAAGATCAAACACCCTATTTGCAGGATGGCATGCAGGTCATGATCGAAACGCACGAAAATGACCCTATTGGCGTTGCGTTGCCTGATACGGTCGTGCTGGAAATCGTCGAAGCTGACGCTGTGGTCAAAGGGCAGACAGCCTCGTCATCGTACAAACCCGCCGTACTCGCGAACGGGCTTCGCACCCTGGTCCCGCCACATATCGAGTCGGGCACACGGGTCGTCATCAACACGGCGGATGGATCCTACGTTGAACGGGCAAAGGATTAATCAGTTTTGAGCCAGCCTTCCGCCCTGATCAATGTTATGGTTGCCGCCGCTCAAAAGGCGGGGCGCAAACTTACCCGTGACTTTGGTGAAATCGAGCATCTCCAGGTATCGTCAAAGGGCCCCGGTGATTTTGTCAGCAACGCGGACAAAAAAGCCGAGAAAATTATCTATCAGGAATTATTGAGAGCGAGACCAAAATTCGGTTTCCTGATGGAGGAATCAGGTGAAACTCCCGGCGAAGACAACTCCAACCGCTGGATCGTTGATCCGTTGGACGGCACAACTAATTTCCTGCACGGCATTCCACAGTTCGCCATTTCCATTGCGCTGGAGCGGGACCGCGAAATTTTCGCCGGTGTGATTTATGACCCTGTTAATGACCAGATGTTCTGGGCCGAGAAAGGCCAGGGTGCCTACCTGAACAGGCGTCGTCTCCGCGTATCCGGTCGCCGCAAACTACCGGAGTCACTGTTTTCCACTGGCATACCGTTCATCGGCGCGGATGAGAAGGAACAGGCTGTGTTTATGCGTCAGCTAAGCGCCGTCGCTGGCAACTCGGCTGGCGTTCGCCGTTTTGGTGCGGCAGCACTTGATCTCGCCTGGGTTGCCGCGGGACGTTATGAAGGATTTTGGGAAGCCGGCTTACACCCGTGGGACGTGGCTGCCGGTATTGTGCTCGTGCGCGAAGCCGGTGGTTATGTGACTGACCAGCGGGGTGGGAAAAACATGATGGATAGTGGTGAAATTATCGCTGCGAACGATTCATTGCATGGTGATCTTCTGGCCATACTCCGCAAGGCCAGAAAAGCCGAGTAATTTTTCTGGCCAACGAAGCAAACTGCACGACCGTCAAACCTATTGTGCCGGAGACAGGGCTTGGGTATGTTGTTGACACATCAGACATTAACCGCTGCGCTCTGGTACGAATTTGGTGTCATTGTCAGTCTGGCCCAGCGCGCAGCAGAATGAACGGCGATATGAGAAGTAAGAATTTCAACCCTGTTTTTCGCGGTGTAAGCATGGCCAGTTTGGTCAATCAAAGAATTGCGCCTTTGCTTGTATCAGCACTGGTTGTCGGTATCACAGGCACCGTTAACGCTCAGAGTGGTGGTGTTTCAGTCGATCTGTCCGTGCTTACGGATGGCGGATACACGAATTCCCCGACGACGAGTACGAGCGGCGGCGCACTATTGATGCCCGGGACAACGATGCCCAGATCCTCATACTTCGGTCCTGCGGTAACTGTTATCAACCCGGTTCCCGAAGCAGCAGTCACGACTGCGCCAGCAACGACAGAACCTGCTTTGTCTGCCTCTGATACTGTCCCGCCCCCTGAGCCTGAAGCCGCACCTGCCGCGCCAGCGGTTGTAGCGGAGCCCGTTGTTGCAGCGACTGAACAAACTGATGTTCCGTCCGCACCACCGGAACCGGCAGAATCAGAGACACCAGCACTTCCGGCTGAACCTGAGGTGATGGCGGGGACGACAGAAACAACAACCGAGGATACCGGCCAGGAAACAGCCTCGACGACAGCCGGACCGGTTGCGCTGGAACCCGGTCGCGCCATGCTGGTGGTGTTTAGTGGTTCCGAAACCAAGTTGCCGACAAATGCCGAAAGTGATCTTGATGCTATCGCCGCGACCGTCAGTGCGAACGAAGATCTCCGAATTCAGCTCATGGCTTACGCGGGTGGCCAGGACCTGTCGTCTAGCAAGGCCCGGCGGATGTCCCTGTCACGGGCACTTGCGGTGCGGTCATACTTTATTGAAATGGGCGTGCGTTCGACACGAATTGACGTTCGTGCCCTGGGCGACAAAACGGATGAAGAACCGATCAACCGCGTTGACGTCAATATCACAGAGCGATGATCTAACACCCGCGATGGCGGGTTGTGATCGTCGCTAACGGATCGGAGCTTTCCCATATGACTCGCCCCCAACGTTTCCTAGTCCGTATGATGTTGTTCGTTGGTGCTGTAATCGCCGTCATCGTATTTCTTTACGGTCCCCTTCAGGAAGCGTTCCGAGCTAACATTCCCCTGAACGGCCTGATTATCTGCGTTCTGCTGCTCGGCATCATCTACAATTTCCGTCAGGTGGTGATGCTGTATCCGGAAGTGCGGTGGATTGAGGACTTCAGGCAGAACAAGTTGACAAGCCGACCACCGCACATGCTGGCACCTATGGCAGCAATGCTGGGTGAGCAGAACGACCATTTGCGCCTGTCAGCACTTTCCATGCGCTCTGTTCTTGATGGCATCGCCTCGCGGCTGGATGAGTCTCGTGATATCTCCCGTTATACAATTGGCCTGTTGGTGTTTCTGGGGCTCCTCGGGACATTCTGGGGGTTGTTGGATACGGTCAGTTCAATCCGCGGCGTCATTACGAGCCTGAGCGTTACAGGCGGTGACATTGGTCAGGTCT
>JAJFID010000114.1 GCA_021775325.1 Rhodospirillales bacterium | reverse complement strand
TAATCATCTATGGCATCAGAGACGAGATAGGGGCCTTCACGATCAGGCTGTTCGCCCCTCAGAACCCTGGCGTGACGCCTCCCAAGTTTGAGCGCCCTCTCCTGTGCTTGCCAAAAGTCCAGAACGTCAATTCCATCAGCATCAGCAATATCATCAGCGAGGCCCAACTTTTCAAACTCGTAATCGCCGCTGCCGTCATAACGGCGCAACATCCACTTACCGCCAGTCTTGCCTTTCCTGTACCCAACATGGAGACCAGGGCCGACGGCGCAATAATACGGCTTCCCACGCACCTTCAGTTTCGCGCGGGCGTTACGGGTTTCGAGGGGAATATTGCGAACCTTGCGAGCCATGAACTTGTCCAAAACAAGGGGGAAACACGATTTGTCCAATATTTGTCCAATATTCATGGATAGTCAAGCATGGACATGTGTGGAATGAAATGGCTGTTTATAAGGGTTCTTAAAATTTCCATGGACACTCATGGACGCGGTTATCCCCCTTTCACGCCGGAAACACGGGTTCGAACCCCGTTGGGGTCACCACTTTGTTTCGTTTGATCTAGGTCCGTCTGGTATTTTCACCACACGGGCCTTTGTTTATGGTGATCCGTCTCTGATCCGCCCTGGTCCATAGAGGATGACCATCATGAACGACATTGCCCAAGCCGGTGACAACAGACTGAAAGATGCTCTCGCCCAGGTGACGGAGCGTTATCAGGCCGCGAACCCGATCAGCCTTGCCCGTTGGGAAAGGGCACGGGACGTCATGCCCGGTGGCAATACACGCACCGTGCTGCATTACGATCCGTTCCCGGTCGCCATGGTGAAAGGTGAGGGGGCCTATGTTACCGATATGGATGGTCACACCTACGTGGATTTCCTGGGCGAGTATTCGGCGGGACTCTATGGTCATTCCAACCCAATTATCCAAAATGCCCTGAAAGAGGCCATCGACGGCGGTACTGTACTGGGTGCGCCCAATCGCTGGGAAGCCGGGCTCGCTGAACTGGTCTGCCAACGGTTCCCGAGTATTGATCAGGTGCGTTTTACCAACTCAGGTACCGAGGCCAATCTCATGGCACTGGGAGCGGCACGCGCCTTTACCGGGCGTGACAGGATCATGGTCTTCGATGGTGCTTATCATGGCGGCGTCCTGTACTTCGCCCATGGCGGCACCCCCGTGAACGTGCCATTCGACGTGGTATTCGCACCCTATAACGAAACTCAGGGTATGCTGGACGTTATTGCGGCCCACAAAGACGACCTGGCCGCTGTATTGATAGAGCCCATGATGGGAGCGGGCGGGTGTATCGTGGCCGAGACCGGTTTTCTCACTGCCTTGCGTCAGGCAACATCCGAACACGGTATTGTCCTGATATTCGATGAAGTCATGACCTCGCGGTCCTCATCCGGCGGGCTGCAGCAACGTCTTGATGTAACGCCGGATATGACCACATTGGGCAAATATCTGGGCGGCGGTGCCAGCTTTGGTGGTTTTGGGGGTAATCGGGACATTATGGCCCAGTTTGACCCCACATCACCCAGCGCGCTGCCGCACGCTGGCACTTTTAACAACAACGTCATGTCCATGGCTGCGGGCAGTGCTGGCTTGGGGCAGGTTTTCACGCCGGAAAAGGCAGATGCCCTGTTTGAACAGGGTGAGGCTTTCAAGAACGACATGAACACGCTGTTCCGCCGTCACGGGGCTAATATGCAGGTCACAGGTGCGGGCTCCATACTGGGCCTTCATATGACCAGCGCGGAAATTCGTACGCCGTACGAACTGGGCGCTACGTCAAATGAAAAGCAGACATTGGTCCATCTGGAAATGATGATACGCGGATATGTGTACGCCCAGCGCGGTTACATGAGCCTTTCACTGCCCATCAGCCCACAGGATCAGGACGGGTTCGTCGACGCACTTGGAGACGTCATCAGTACCTATGGCGATTTGCTGACGGCTTGATTTTGCACCCTGACCACGCCGGTGACGTTTTTGCTCGCGCCTGTGGGATGAGGCTGGTAAAAGGCGTCGTTCACGACAACAGGAAATTATATCGTCATGAAATTCTTTATTGATACGGCTGACATCGAAGAAATTCGCAAACTCGCCGAAACGGGTCTGGTCGATGGCGTTACCACAAACCCATCCCTTATCCTGAAATCCGGTGGCGATATTATCGAAACCACCCGCGAAATCTGTTCCATCATTGATGGTCCGGTGAGCGCAGAAGTTACGGCGACCGAATACGACGAAATGGTCAAGGAAGGCCACAAACTCGCGGAAATTGCGGACAATGTCGCCATCAAAGTGCCGCTGACAATTGACGGTATTCGTGCCTGCAAAACATTTTCAGACGAAGGCCTCATGGTCAATGTGACCCTGTGTTTCTCACCGGCGCAGGCCATTCTTGCAGCCAAGGCCGGTGCCGCATTCATTTCGCCGTTTGTCGGTCGACTGGATGATATTGGGCATGATGGTATGGGGTTAATCGAGGATATCGGCGATATTTACACGAACTACGACTTCGATACGGAAATTCTTGTCGCCTCGGTACGTCACATCCCCCACCTACTTGACGCGGCAAGGCTTGGTGCGGACGTTGTAACAGCGCCACCCAACGTATTTTGGCAGATGTTCAAACACCCGTTAACCGACAAGGGGCTTGACGCTTTCCTGGCCGATTGGGCAAAAACCGGACAATCAATCATTTAATCGCTGTTGTGTCGCGCTAGTGGGATCTCGGCGTATTCACTGACATATGTAGACGGCTATCCGCTTGGCGTCACTGATTGTCATTTCGGACTCAAAAACCGCCGCTTTTTCAAATTTGGCACAGTACTCTGCGGCAATGCCGTCCGCGCCGCCATCACCAACGATCGGTTTGCGTATCCACACACGATTATTGTCTGATCCAACGATCTCGGACGAGATACTGACACACCCGGAGAGTATTAACACGATCAGCGCAGCACAGGTGTAATGTGGGATGGCAAATTTGATCATATACGCTACCCTGTGATGAGATGAGTTATCCGATAATCGGGCCACTACAATCACTACCGCTGCCTCCATATGTCAACTAAATCATGCATGACTTAAGGTTTTTATGATGCCGAACGAGCAAGATGCGAATAATGAACAATCCACCCATGAGCAGGGACTTGATATTGCGAATGAATTGATCGGATTTGCAAACCACAAGCTGGAACAAGGGTTGAGTCCTGTGCTGATCGCTGATGGAATGCGGCATGCCGCCGCCAACTTTACGGCCTTTGCCGCATTACATGCTGGTGAAGAGTATCTAAGCCCTGACCAGATCGCCCAGGAGTTCCACAGCATGCTGGCGTATTATGCGGATCGCCATGATGTTGACCATGAACCGATGACAGGACTCGAAAAACTGGTTGAAACTGTAAAAAATGAGTAGAAATCTGTTGAACTGATCCCCACATGGTACTCACACGTGGTTTTTTGATTGCCGGTCATTGTTCCACGACTATGAAATGCGTTCTGAATCACAGGGAATGGTGCAAAAATGTCCGAAACGAAACATCGCTTGGTTACACGTGCGGATTTCGATGGCGTTGTTTGCGGATCGCTGCTGATGGAGAAGGGGTTGGTTAGCGAGGTTGTATTCGCCCATCCGCGGGATCTCCAAAATCAGACATTCCCCATCTCAGGCAATGACATCGTTGCCAATCTTCCGTATTCCGAAGCTGCCCACCTGTGCTTCGATCACCATGTCAGTGAGACCTACCGTGTCGGTGATCACGAAAATCTGGTGATTGATCCAGATTCCCCTTCTACAGCGCGTGTGATATACAGCCACTATGGGGGGGCAGACGCATTTCCGGATATTTCGCCGGACTTACTCACGGCCGTCGACAAGGCTGACTCGGCTGATTTCGAAATTGAAGAAATTCTCATGCCGGAAGATTGGATTCTGCTGAATTTCATATTGGATCAGCGTACAGGACTGGAATCTTTCAAGGACTTCGCTCTGGCGCGGGATGATTTTCTGATCGAGTTGATTTCATTCTGCCGTCGCAATCCGGTTGAGGAGATTATTAGTCATCCGGATGTTGAGGAGCGGCTGAACACATACGTCTTTCACAATGAATTTGCCGAGCTGCAAATCAGTCGGTGCTCGACGACCCGCGGCAAGACTGTGGTCACAGATTACCGGCATGAAGAAAAGAAATATCCGGGAAACCGGTTCATGACCTACGCGTTGTTCCCGGAAGCCAGCCTGTCAATTCAGATCACAGAGATGCCTGAGACCGGACTGGTAGAGATTGCCATGGGAAAATCCATCATTGACCGCACATCACCCGTCAATGTCGGTCAGCTCATGCTCGAACACGGTGGTGGCGGTCATCGTGGCGCAGGCACCTGTCAGGTGGAGAGCAGTACCGTTGATAACGTTGTCCGGGAACTGCTGCGGCGAATTGACACCCAAAACGAATCCGGCGGCTGAACCCGTTTTTTATCAGTACCTATGGCTTACCGGTCTTCCCAGTCAGGCATGGGTTGTTTGGCGACAAACGCCTCAATTCCCGCGCGGGCCTCGCCTTCAATCATATTGTCGACGATTGTATCCACGGCACGACCATATGCGCTTTCCAGCCCTTCATTGATCTGTTGATAAAACAGGGATTTGCCCATAGTGATCGCCTTTGGTGAATGACGTGTTATTTTCATGGCAAGTTCGCCAACCGCTTTGTCCAGGTCATCACGCTCGACCACCTGATTGATCAGGCCAAACTGCAGAGCGACGTCGCTATCAATGAAATCGCCCGTCAACAGCATTTCCATAGCCTTTTTGCGGGGCACATTGCGGCTGAGGGCGACCCCCGGCGTTGCACAAAACAAACCCACGTTAATACCGGATGTCGCAAAACGAGAGTTCGAGGAGGCCACAGCCAGGTCGCAGGTCGCAACCAACTGGCAACCGGCGGCTGTGGCTATTCCATCAACCTTGGCAATGACAGGTTGCGGCAGATTGGTCACCGCCAGCATCAATTGCGTACATTGACGAAAAAGTGAATCAACGTCAGCCCGGGTCTCTTTTGCGCCCAATTCCTTCAGGTCATGACCGGCACAGAATGCCTTGCCATGCGCCGCGAGAATAACCACCCGAATAGAAACATCATCGGCGATTTTTGCCAGATTGCGTTCAAGTTCAGCCATCAAGTCGCCAGATAAAGCATTGAACTTGCTTGCTCTATTGAGCGTAAGTGTGGCGACGCCATCCTTGTCATCGCGCAGGACAAGTGCGTCGTCATTTATGCGGTCCGCCGGAATTCCATTATCTACGTTCATGAAAGCGCTCCATACGCGATATTGTTCATTGGATTTGGCACTATAATCATGTTCGTCCGCGCCGCCACCCGTTTTCAAATGCCACAGTCTTAGAATCACATCTGTTTTAACGGTACTATAATACCGCGTTCGTAAATTGCTATAATATAACAACTTTTTCGCCACATATGCTGAATTACGCGTTGACAGTTGGATAAACTGTGGCATATTCCGCGCCTCAACGGAGCCGTGATCGTAACGCTACGGCCCCATGTCTGGATTACTGGATTGATCACCATGAAAACTTATTCCGCCAGGCCTGCTGATGTGGAGAAGAAGTGGTTTGTCGTCGACGCTGAAGATGTGGTCCTTGGCCGCCTCGCCAGTGTTGTCGCCACGCGCCTCCGCGGCAAGCACAAGCCTAT
>JAJFID010000113.1 GCA_021775325.1 Rhodospirillales bacterium | reverse complement strand
ACACCACCCACAACGCACCACCCCGGCGGAACACCGATGCAGCGACAGGCTCGCTCCAGTCAAATCGCAACGTAAACCCGCCTGCGCTGCTCGTGGCCTCGCTTGATGAATCACCCTGCTGCGTTTCCTGTGGTGCGCTTGCCGCAGAAGCCGAAACATCCGTCGCGCCGTCCGATAACGTCAGGTCGGTCGGTTGCTCGGCGGAAGCATTTTCCGACGTTACCGGTTCCGCAGTATCTTCGGCCCCGGTGCTCGCGCTGCTGGCGGGCTGGGACGTGTCCGTTGACGGCTCTATATCCGGTGTCGGGGCTGGTTCACTCACGTCAGCCTGGGCAATCGGCGCAACGTCTTCGGGCAGTGTGCCGGCTGTGGTGCCATCCAGTGGAAACACGATATCCATGACAACCTTGGAACCCGCGTAGAAATCCTTGATCTCCGCCCCTTCGGCAATGGCGAGACTGACAATGGTCTGTTGTTGCGTCGCGCGATGTCGGGCATCTCCGACCACGGCGGGTTGAACACCGACAAGCCGGCTCACATCCATCCCGACCGGCTTCTCGAACGTAATGGTCGTCGTTCCGCCGTTCCGGGCAAGCGCATATGGCACCTGTTCCTCCCAGTCAAATACAACGCGCAACTTGTCCGCATGCAAACCGGTCCGGATGCCGACTTGCGGCAGGGACGATGCATCAACAGATGGCGCGCTGGATACGGACGGCTCGGGCGGTGTCAAACTGGCCTCAGTTTCTGGCGCTGTCGCTGGCGTCGGTTCTGATTCGGGTTCTGATTCGGGTTCCGGGACCTGGGCGGTGACGGCGTCGTCGATCCCCGGTTCACCAATCAGGTCAATCACAACGGCATTGCCGGCCGGAAAGTGCACCAGTTCGAATGTTCTGGTCAAAGATAACGTAATCTGTTGGCCGTCCGCACTCCGTTCGGTGGCCGTCACAAAACCAGGCAGGTTGCCTGTTATGATCGAAAAATCCGCCTCGATCGATCTTCCGAAAGACAACACAAGCTGCCGATCATTGAGCGAGGCCTGATAGCCGACAGGCGTACTCCAGATAAACGCAAGGCGGCTGCCCTGGGCATTCGTTGCCGCGCGCACCTGTACGGGTTCTGCCAGCGCGGATGATGCTGAAAAACAGACCGCAAGGGTGACACCTAATACGAATGAGCATAACAGACGCATTACAACTCCCCTCCAGTGGGGAATACAACGATATCAACCCGACGCGCCATTGTAGCACGCTCCTCGTCCGGCAGGTCCGGCAATTCGTCATAACGACTGTCTGAAAATCCGAACGCTGCAATAACCTGATTTACACCCGATTGCCGCAACAAATTACTAACAGCGGTCGCCCGGGCAATAGAAAGCTCCCAATTGGAATCAAAATCCGATTGGTCTGGTTTTGCAGGATCCGAATGTCCGTTCACACCGATCTGGTTGTTTACGTTGCGTAAAACACCGCTGAGCTTGAATACAGCGGTTTTCGCGCTCTCCGTCAGTATGGCACCGGACTCCTCAAACAGGACATCACTGGGCAAGGCAACCACCATTCTATCGTCGAGGCGCAGTACACGACTTCCATTCAAAACCTCGTCCTTGGACAACAGTTCAATCATCACACCCGATAAATAATCGAGATCGGTCGCATCCTCACGCAATATCGTCGAAATATTGAACTCCGACGACTTTAACGCCGGTTCTTCCTTTGCAATAGACGGGCTCAATGAGCGTGACAGTGTATCTGTAATCTGGTTCCAGTTATCCAGGTTCATATTGGACATTGAAAACAGCAGGACAAAAAACGTCAGCATCAATGAAATCAAATCTGAAAATATTACCATCCACGCTTTACTTATCGTGCCCTCGGCTGTCGCAAATTCTTCTGGAACCGGGGCACGCACAACGGTACGTCTGCGGCGGCGGGAACTCATTCGAACCTCCCCGCCGGACTCAAAGAAATTGGCCCGGACTCTTCAGTTTCTGCGCCGCCCGGGGAGTCGTCAGGGGCGGGCTCTAACGACGGTTCCTCCTGCAATTCTTCTTCATCGTAGCTAAAACTTTCGTCGACCGGGACATCAAACTGAAGTCGTGCGGACGCTTCTTTGCGAACGTAAAAATAGATTGATACGTCGGTCGATTTTCCGGGAACGACGCCGACCGAAACCGAGTGCGGCGGCGCGCCCCGTTCGATTGCTTTGCGCGCGAACGAGCCGGCCCGCGAAAGCTCCAGAGTCTGCGTGACCGGTAACATGTCACCATTGGATGACGGGCTGCCGATCAGGAACGCCATCTCAAATCGATAACCCGGTGGATTTGCACTAAGCGAACCCATAATCCGGTCGACGAGTTCCGTACGATTACTTCTGATGTCCGATTTTTCCGGAACAAACAGCTCGTGGGCCTGGAAGTTTACCCGCATGATCCGTCCCGGCTGCACGACTTCCACGTGATCAACAGCAATTGCCGTGGAAAACACCCCGGTGATTCTCTGCTGAAACGCATCGGGCGACAGGACTTCACCTTGCTTGGATGCAAAATCCGTTGGATCTGTTACGGGTGCTGCGAGGTCGGCAAAGGTGGAGGTAAGGCTATCCATAACCTCGCGTGATTTGGTCTCTTCGACGGTAGAAATGCTGACCAGAATGATAAAGAACGCGAGCACAAGGAGGAAAAGCCCCAGGAACAGGGTTACCGTGCTGGCGCCACCAACACGGGCGGCGTGAACAGAGTTAAAGTCGTCCATCTAGTATTGGCTTCCTGAAAGTGTCAGTCAAAACTGGCCAATAATGCGTCAATCTCCTCCTGGCTCTGGGCCTTTTCCTGCAACTGCGGGCCACCGAGCAAATCCTCGTCTGTAATTTTCTTGTTTTCTTCTGGTTCTTCCTGAGGCATCGCGGCTTTGTATCGATCAATCTCAGAACCGAACGCGTCAACCAGCCGGTTGACTTTGTCATCAATCTCCTTGAGAGCGTTGACGACTTTTGTAATTCGCTGTCCCGTAATATCCTGAAACCCGCATGCTTCGAATATATTGGTCGTTGCTTCCATCAGTTTGTCAGCGACTTCTGGCGATACATCATCGCACACACCCTCAATTATCTCCGCATAATCCATAATCCGGTTGGTCGCTTCGGCCGTTGCATCAACAATGGCATCCAATTCATCTGTGGCTGTCGGAATGTAGTCATCCGTAACCTCATCCGGCCGCAAAGCGGCGATATCACTCTTCGCCGCGTCAATAAATGACGCAAGTGATTCAAGCTCCAGGTACAACTGAATGTCCGTCGCGGTCAGTTCGCCCTGCATTGAGCCCATAATTGACTCAACAACCTCTTTTATGTCGTCAACAGACACAGTTTCACTAACGCCTGTCCGAATTTCATCAAGGCGTTTATCAAGTTGGGAATCAATTGCATGGTTAGCAGACAAATCGATCTCGAATCAGCTTGCTGGCAATCCCTAAAACTCACCCAACACGCTGGTCAGTTTGGTTTTCAAAGTTTCAGCGTTGAAAGGTTTTACGATATAGTTGGAAACACCGGCTTCCTTTGCCGCAATAACATTCTCAGTCTTGCTTTCCGCCGTAATCATAACAAACGGGATATGCTTCAAGTTGTCGTCACTACGAACCTCACGCAACAACTGAATTCCGGTCATCGGCTCCATGTTCCAGTCCGATATGATCAAGCCAATATCGGTCTGACGGAGGACATTCAGAGCCATCGTACCGTCAGTTGCATCCTCAATGTTTACAAAGTTCAGTTGCCGTAGAAGGTTTCGCAGAATTCGCAACATGGTCTTGTAATCGTCCACAATCAGGACGTTCATACTCATATCGACAGCCATCATTTACTCCAATCATTGGTGACATGTTCGAGTCACCCCAATACATTTGTATGCGTTACCCGATTTTCAACACAAAATATGAATACCTGAGGCAATTAGCACCTTTTTTTCTCGTTTAACCGCCACCAGCCGAATCCGCCTCGGGCAGGTTTCTCAGACGAGAGAGCTCAACCGTAACGTCACGTGCTTTTGTCGGGTTCATATTTGCCATCACAACAGCGAGTTTGCGTTCCTTCATACGCTCCGCCACAAGCAGGAGCGTGTCCATTTCCAGTTCTTCAAAAATGCGGGCAGCATCTTTGGGTTTCATGTTTTCATAAATCTTCACAAGGCTCAAAACCTTGGCCAACTGCTGTTCATCGTAGGTTTTGATGAGGTCCTCAATCGTAAGCTGGAACGCCCGCAGTTGTTTAATCTTGTTGTCAATTCTTTCCTCAGCCGCCTGCAACAGGCCTGTACGCTGATCCAGTTCCTGTTCCTGCCGCTCCAGTTCATCTCGCCGACTCGCAAGACGCTGAAGTAATTCTATCTCTTCCTGCGTCAACAACGTCGGATCCTGATTGACCAGCCTTTCTGCCTCCGCATCTATTTCGTTTTCGTCCAGACTGAACGGGTCGAAGTCCTCAGAAAAATCCTCGTCCTCGCCAGGATCGGTCAGCGAGGATTGATCATCCAGTGATAGCGGCTCATTCCCATCGCCAGTCTGGGCGGCAGCGCCCGCAACATTAAGCGTGTCATCGGTCAAACCTTCAATGCCGTCCCATACGTCAGAAACCTTGACGGTCAGCATCAGGACAAGCGCAAATATCGTAATTGGCAAAAATCGAATTCGGGAAAAAAAACTAAACATTTACTGAACCACTATTTTGAGGACCGAATGGCTTTTAAGAGTTCCCGCTCAGCGTCGGATCGCAGGGTGCCCTCATCATTTTCGTTGTTGACTGTCGAAACCGGAGGCGCACTTCTTTTTGCCACCAACGGAGCCGCTGGCGTTTGAGATGCGGTACTGGGAGATGCGACGACCGGCTGTGTGCCCGGCGTTTCGGGTCTGGATTCACGGATCAGGTCTTCCAATCTGTCAGCCGCCTTTTCACCACGCTCCAGCAAGAATGCCAGATCGTCATGTAGCGCCTGACCCGAATCCAGTTTTCGCTGCATGTTTTCTGCACTCGTCTTCAGTCCGTTCAAGCTCTCGTCAGCACGGCGTGTCGACTCGGCAAACGTGGTCGCAAGTTTTTCGAGCTGGGCTTTGTCACGCCGCAACATACTAAGACGCTTGTTCAGGCGCACGATGTACGGAATCATCACGACCAGCAGGCCCAAAACTATTACATCTACGATCAACGAAACCGTCACTGTCTCACACTCTTCATTTTGTCAAATTCACATACTGTCAAATTCACTGGCACTAATCTTTTGGTGCAAAATCAGTCCTGTCCAACACCTGAATTGCTATACTATCGCCCTGCCTGCCCATCCGACCAGTATACATGGGCACGTCTCCGCACTTCATCATGATTTTTGATGTCGGCGTGGCACCCAGCATAAGCCGTGACCCTACACCAAGATTAAATACATCACCCAGTTTCATGATCTGCTCATCAGCCACAGCGTTCAAATCGACATCCGTTAGCCAGAGCTCTTCTGCCAAATGGGTTTCCCAGATTGAGTCCCGGCCAAACTTCTCGCCCATGAACATCTGAAGCAGAAGTTCACGAACCGGTTCCAGAGTCGCATACGGCAGCAGCAATTCGAGACGCCCCCCC
>JAJFID010000112.1 GCA_021775325.1 Rhodospirillales bacterium | reverse complement strand
ATGCGTAATCTGGTTGTTTACAAGATCGAGAGACGAGTTCGAAAAAGCGACTGTTCGATAGCCTGCGGTGCGCAACCGGTGCAGGGCCGGTTTGATGTCCGGGTGCGGTTGCAGGCTGGCGAAACCGTTGAGGATTCCGGCGCGTTCGTCATCGGACATTGCAACGGCACGGCGTGCAGCGATGGCGTCCAGCATGATGCCTGCCAGGCTGGCAAAACCTGTTTTGACGTGAGTTAAGGCGCATACGGTGGATGACTGCAGCAACATGGCGAACCACGTTGACGCAACGTCCGCGTGACCGAAAACTGCCTCAAATTGTGGTCTCAGGGACGATAGGTCGAGAACGGTCTCATTGATATCAAACAGGATTGTATCTCGTAACATGGGAATCCGTTACCTCGGTCGCGGCGGGTCCGGACAGAGTTCAAATAATTAAGCCGGATTCAGTCCGCGAGGTTTCTGTCTCTGATACAATACACTCATGCGTTGCCAGGGGAAACTCAACCCAGAACGTGCTGCCCGTCCCATGCTCGCTGTTGAAACCGATTCGACCCTGCATGCGTTCCACAAGCAGCTTGGTCACGGTCAGGCCAATGCCGGTACCGTCCCGTGCCACCATGCGGTCCTCTGAAAGCCGATAGAAAGCCTGAAAGATCAGATCAAACTTGTTTTCCGGAATGCCGATCCCCGTATCTGTCACGGAGATGCGAAGATACCCGTCCTCCGTTTCCGAGCCGTTCAATGAGACGCTGCCACCATCGCGATTATATTTTATCGCATTGGAGATCAGATTGATGAGCACCTGTTTGAGGCGCATGGCATCACTATGAATATAGACAGGCAGCATCGTGCTGAAATGATTGACGATTCTGACATTCAGGCCAACGCGCAGATGGGCGGTCAGCTCTATACAATCGGCGACGGCCACATTGGCATTCGTATTCTCCATGACAATTTGGTCCTCGTCGGCCTCAATCTTGGCCAGATCAAGAATATCGGTGACCAGTTCAAGCAGGTAGTGTCCACCAGTCAGAATGCTCTCGACGTTTTCGTTCTGGACCGCGGAAAGCGGATTTCTGACATCGTACTGCAGCATCTGGGCAAACCCCAGAATGGCATTCAACGGTGTTCGCAGCTCGTGGCTCATGGATGCCAGGAACTCGGACTTTGCCATGTTTTCTTTTTCAGCCTCTTCCTTCGCCTCCTGCAGTTGCGCCTCATACAGTTTACGCGCGGTGACGTCGGTGCCGGTTCCCTGATAACCCCTGAAGGTATCGTCACTATCGAAATAGGGAATCCCTGACGTTGCCATGTAAACAATGCTGCCGTCGGGTCGCGTACGGGAATGCTCGAAATTCGTAAACGGGCGGTGAAGCTCGACGTCTTCAATATTTCGGCGAACCATCTCGTCAGACAGGTCGAGGCCCGAAGTTTGCCGTGTCTTGCCGATTAAATCCTCAGTCGCAACACCGGTGATCTCGAAGAACCGATCCGACATAAATGTGAAGCGCAGATCTTCATCCATTTCCCAGAACCAGTCCGCGCTGGAATCCGCAAAGTTGGCGAAACGCCGCTCACTTGCTCGCAGGCGTTGCTCATCTTCTTTTTGTTGGGTTACATCAAAAGTGACGCCGACAGAGGTGAGTACCTCGCCGGTTTCGGATACGTCAAACGGCGCACCAATTTCACGTTCCCACCGGACATTGCCGGTTTGATCAATGATCCGGTACTCCATCATGTATTGATCCTTGACCTTCCATTTCTCGGACCAAGCTTTCTCCATATGCGGTCGATCGGCTGGATGTACCTGCGCCATAATGTCGCCATGGGTACTCAGGGCCGCCTGGTGTTCATCAACGGTCATGCCCCGGATCCGGGCCAGGCCATCGCTGGAATGCAGGCTTACATCATTGACCTCATCCCAGACCCAGTGGCCAAAACCAGCCGTTTTTTCGGCTTGTTCCGCAATGATATGCTGGCGCCTGAGAATTTCAGCGCTCCGCAGAAATTCGGTAACGTCTGTCGCTGTTCCGCGATAGCCCACAAAGATTCCATCGTCTTCAAAAACCGGTTTACCGCTGATGGATAACCATACGACGGACCCGTCTTTCAAGGGACGTGGCTGGACAAAATTCCGGAACGGGCGATGTGCTTTCAGATCATCTTCGTGAGACTGCCAGAGTTCTTCGTCTACTCCCTCTGGTTTTACATCCAGACGCGACTTGCCGAGATAATCTGATACTGAGTAAGCTGCTTCGTCCATTGTCGTTGACAACGCACAATAGTGGAGGTTTTTGTCCAGTTCCCAGTACCAGTCGGTGCTGAGCTCGACCATGTCGCGAAAACGTTCTTCATTGAGTCGGCGTAACTTCTCGGTTTCCCGGTTTTTCCAGTTGGCCTCGCACTGCCGGACCAGGGTTTCGATGATACCAGGCAGGAGTTCCAGATACTGGGACACGCCCAGGCTCAGGGCTTCCGACAGCAATTTCTGGTTTCCGCTGGCGGTAATCATGACGATTGGCAGCACAGGATCATTGCGCAGTAACGTCCGGCATATGTCGAGGCCGGTCGTATCAGGGAGTTGGTAATCGCTGGCGATCACGTCATACGGATCGGCAGCATGCATGGACAGGCCATCGGTGCCCGTGAATGCCAGATCCACGGTGTACCCACGATCTTCCACGATAGCCTTGAAACGCAAAGCTACGTCTTGGTCATCTTCGATGTACAGAATACGCGTGATTGTCTATCTCCGGCACGGTGTCACGAAACATCGTTAGTTATTCAATACGCCCGACAAGATTTATATCGGGACGGACAGCCCAAGGTTCAATGGAAAAATAGGTGCAGAGCAAGAAATACGTGCGAACTGTTTATCGCCACGACTGTTCGCTGTAGGATTGTCACGTCAGCAGGTACAGGCTTTGACGGCCATCGAATTTTCGAAGGTCCGTAAATTTGAATCCGCTGTCTTCCAGCAGTCCCACAAAATCGTCACCATCGAGGTGATTACGCCATCCCAGGGCTATGCGATCAATGTCAGGCGCATCATCGACAAGGTGATAGGATACCATCGCAGGGATCCGGAGTTCCCTCAACTGCTGCATGAAAGACTGCAAGTCCTCGATGAATTCAAGTGCACCGATTACGGTCACCAGGTTTGCATCATTGACCGGGGGTAGCTCTCCGGCCATCCACTGGGCCGCGAGGGCATCGGGTATGCGATTTGTCGTATCCACGAACTGACAGTCGTGTTTTTCATTCAGCAGATAGTGGAAAACCGGCAGCGTGGATCCGATGTCAAGAATTCCTGTTCCCGGTTTTATGTTGGCAGATACGGTCAATCGCGCACGTCGTCGGGCAAATGCAGGGTCAAATGCATCGGGACCATTCCAGTTCCATGTATCGAACATTTTCCATTGCACAGGATTGGCGTCGTGTTCGCCCAGGTTGGTGAACGGGTGCGATATCGTTTTTTCATTGTCTGGTGTTTCATAGCCGAAGGCGCGCGAATACTCGGGAAGCATCCTCCAGACATATTGGGCCAGTGCTTTGGCAGGTCCGGGCGGTTCGTTGTGGTAACGGCCAACCGATTTGTTTGAGATACCTGTGCCATGTTTGCCGCTTTCCAACCGGTTTCGCCCGGATTCCAATTCCAGGTTCAACCGCTCGCTGCCAAGTTCATCGAGACCGACAAACTCGCGCAGGCTGTCCTGTACTCCAGCATCGGAAACCAGGTCTTCATAACGCGCCAGAAAATGCGGCCTTTCCTGAAGGGCCATGAGTTCGAATACATCATGACACAACCGTGCCAGAATCCAGGCTTCGTCACGCAGGTATCGCCGACCCGGGAAAACCGGTTTTTCCCAGATTATCAGGTCCAGTGCGGATAGAACGAC
Organism: Rhodospirillales bacterium; assembly: GCA_021775325.1. Classification (GTDB taxonomy): domain Bacteria; phylum Pseudomonadota; class Alphaproteobacteria; order Rhodospirillales; family Casp-alpha2; genus JABJGO01. The sequence continues at coordinate 5,332 of JAJFID010000112.1, read as the reverse complement.
ATCACGAATATCGCGGACACACAGAACCAGTTTGTTTGGCCTGTATCGATCCAGGGTTTTCCGCCAGCCCAGGAAATTGACCTGTTTAATTCCCCACAGGTCCAGATTTCCCAGTTCCGGAACAATAACTTCCTCGAAATAGGCGGTATATGATCCATGAACCTGTTGATCTGGCCGCTCTGGTACCGACAATCCGAATGCCCGGAGCAGATCATCGATGCGATTGGCGGTTCGGTCGTGCCATTTTACGAATAGATCAGGCTCGCTAATTATCAGGGACTGGTCGCGGGCGGTCAGAAGATCCGCGACCATGGTCGTGCCGCTTCGGATCAGTCCATAAATCGCTACATCCATCGATTTTTTGTCTGTATCCACGTTCAACGTCATTTCGTGTTTTACACTGTATAAATGAATAGAGGCAGCCGAAGCTGCCTCTATTGAACACCATTATGTTGATCTGCGATCAGTCGTAAACCACCACACTGCGGATACTTTCGCCCGCATGCATGAGGTCAAATGCCGTGTTGATCTCTTCCAGTGGCATGGTGTGGGTGATCAGATCATCAATGTTGATCTTGCCGTCCATATACCAGTAGACGATTTTGGGCACATCCGTGCGGCCCTTGGCCCCACCGAATGCCGTACCACGCCAGACCCGTCCGGTGACCAGTTGGAACGGACGGGTGGTAATCTCCTGTCCGGCTCCGGCCACGCCGATGATGGTGCTTTCGCCCCAACCCTTGTGACAACACTCCAGCGCATCACGCATGACGTTAACGTTGCCGATACACTCGAACGAGTGGTCCGCACCGCCATTGGTCAGGTCCACCAGATACGGAACCAGATCACCTTCGATCTCTGACGGGTTAACAAAATGGGTCATACCGAACTTCTCAGCCATCTCCTTGCGGCCGTCGTTCAGGTCCACGCCAACAATCATGTTGGCACCCACCATGCGGGCTCCCTGAACCACGTTGAGGCCAATACCGCCCAGACCAAACACGATGACATTGTCACCGGGTTGAACCTTGGCCGTATTGATCACGGCTCCCACGCCGGTGGTCACGCCGCATCCGATATAACAAATCTTGTCGAACGGCGCGTCTTCACGCACCTTGGCGAGGGCGATCTCGGGAAGCACCGAATAATTGGCAAACGTGGAGCATCCCATATAGTGCATAATCGGATCACCGTTCATGGAGAACCGGCTGGTTCCATCGGGCATGAGGCCCTGACCCTGGGTTACGCGAATAGCCTGACACAGGTTAGTACGGCCAGACGTACAGTAATCGCATTCCCGGCATTCAGGCGTGTACAGCGGGATCACGTGATCACCTTTTTTGAGCGACGTCACGCCGGGACCTGTATCCACAACGATACCGGCACCTTCGTGACCCAGAATGGCCGGGAAAATGCCTTCCGGATCGGCACCGGAACGGGTGAATTCATCCGTATGACAGACGCCGGTGGCTTTCATTTCCACCAGCACCTCGCCCTCTTTCGGGCCGTCCAGTTGTACGGTTTCGATGCTCAGTGGCTCACCTGATTTCCAGGCCACGGCTGCTTTTACGTCCATTGGATGCTCCTTGCTTCCCTTTAGATTTACGCTGTATTTTTGCTGGCTAGATAGCAACCAATCAAGAGGCTTGCGTCAAGGAAATAGTGGTGTGACAAGTCAATGTCATTTCCCACGCACTTGAATAGGTAAACCATATGGATACGCCAAACACCGGTCCGCTGAAGGGACTTCGGATCCTTGATCTGACCCGCATTCTGGCAGGACCCGTCTGCACCCAGCTGTTTGGCGACCTGGGGGCTGATGTCATCAAGATTGAACGGGCCGGTGCCGGGGACGACACACGCAAATGGGGTCCGCCCTACGTCAAGGATGCGGATGGCAACGACACAACGGAAAGTGCCTACTACCTGTCATGCAACCGTAACAAGCGATCTGTGGCCGTGAATATCGCCGACCCGGAAGGCGCTGCCCTTGTCCGGCAGATGGCGGCCAAATGTGATGTGCTGGTGGAGAACTTCAAGGTCGGTGGCCTGGATAAATACGGTTTATCCTACGCGGCGCTGAAGGATGAGGTACCGGGGCTGGTGTACTGTTCCATCACCGGTTTCGGCCAGACCGGACCCTATGCGGCGCAGGCCGGATATGATTATCTGGCACAGGGTATGGGCGGAATCATGTCGGTAACGGGTGACGCGGACGGCCAGCCCATGAAAGTGGGCGTCGCCATCGCTGACATTATGTGTGGCATGTATGCATCTACAGCCGTTCTGGCAGCCGTACGGCATCGTGATGCAACCGGCCAGGGTCAGCATGTGGATCTTGCCCTGCTGGACACGCAGGTTGCGTGGCTAACCAATGTGGGACTGAACTATCTGACGTCAGGTAAGGAGCCGCCCCGTCTTGGTAATCAGCATCCCAACATTGTGCCCTATCAGGTGTTCGCGGCGACTGATGGACATTTCATCCTGGCAGTCGGCAATGACAGTCAGTTCAGGAAATTCTGCGACTTTGCCGGTGCCGATCTCGAAGGATTGCCCGACGATGTGCGGTTTGCCACCAACGATGCCCGGGTCCAGAACCGCGATACCGTCGTGCCCCTGATCGAAGCCGTGACCCTGACCAAACCCAAGGCATACTGGCTTGACGGTCTGGCGGCCATTGGCGTGCCGGCAGGGCCGGTCAATACCATCCCGGAAGCATTTGCTGATGCGCAGGTCCAGCACAGGGACATGCAAATCAAAATGCCCCATGCAATGGCCGGGTCTGGTCACGTGGACTTGATTGGCAATCCTGTAAAGATGTCGGAAACTCCTGTCAGTTACCGCCACGCGCCGCCGGTATTGGGTGAACACACGGATGCCGTTCTGCACGATTTGCTGGAACTGGACGAAATGGCCTGCGACGATTTACGGGCACGCGGTGTTATTGGTTAGAGATTTGAGAGGATAACATGGTCGAAAAAGTCAAAAAAACCGATGCCGAATGGGCGCAGGAACTGAGCCCGGAGCAATTCGAGGTTTGTCGTAACAAGGGCACGGAACGCCCCTTCAGCGGCAAGTACAACAGTTGCAAGGATCATGGTACCTATGTTTGCTCGTGCTGCGGCCACCCTTTGTTCAAGTCGCACACCAAATATGACTCAGGTTCCGGCTGGCCCAGCTTCTACAAGCCTTTGTCAGAAGACGCGGTGGCGGAAAAATCGGATGCAAGTCTCTTCATGCGCCGCACCGAGGTCCTGTGCGCGCGTTGCGATGCTCATCTGGGTCACGTGTTTGAGGATGGCCCAAAACCGACCGGCCTGCGGTATTGTATGAATTCCCTGTCACTGGATCTGGAACCGGCCGAAGATTAGACCGGCTTTTACACCTCATGAATCAGTGCCTTAGGACCTTAGCGCCCGTCAGAAAACAACCTACTGGCTACGATCAAATCGGCCGTTGCGGTATTACAGGCCAGGGGCAAATTATACAGGGTGGACATGCGTATCAATGCTTTCACATCAACATCGTGAGGCTGCGCGGTCATTGGGTCCTGTAAAAAAATCATGGCATCCAGTTTCCCTTCGCAAATCATAGCACCCAATTGCAAGTCTCCACCCAGGGCGCCAGACTTTAGGGCCGTGATATTTAACTCGCCCCCAATACTACGGATGACTTTTGATGTCGTGCCGGTGGCAAAAATCTCATGCGGTCGGAGCGCGTCCAGATGTTCTGTTGCCCACTTTTTGAGCGGCTCTTTCATGGCATCATGCGCGACCATCGCGATTGAAAGCGGCATTACATAGTGCTCCGGAAAACAGTTTCGAAAATTATATCGCCTCTGTATTTGAGCAATTCAGTCCCCATTGTCTAAACGTGGCCTATGGATTTCTGATCCGTAACCGGGTTTCGCTTTTGGTTCATGTAATGTGTCAGCACCGCCGATTCACTGTCGTTCAGAAGCAATCCAAGTTTTGTGCGGCGAAATAATACATCGTCAGGGTACAGGGCGAGTTCCTGATCCATCAGGTAGTCTACTTCCGCGCTGTATAAGTCTGCGCCAAAACATTTCCCCAAATCGGCTGTGGTTTTCGCATTGCCCAGGACGTCTGCTGCCAACGTGCCATAGAGCCTCGCCAATCTCTGCGCATGGGTTTTCTCAATAAACGGGAATGCATCTTTCAGGCTATGGGCGACACCATTCAACGTACCAACAGGGAAGTCGCCACCCGGCAGGTGGGAAGCCGAAGTCCATGCTGCTTTTCTGCTCCCCAGAACGGTGATGATTTTGTCGAGAACAGCTTCTGACAGGTGTCGGTAGGTCGTAATCTTACCACCAAAAATATTGATCAACGCGCCTTTATCCTGCTGGTGGTCCAAACGCAGGATGTAGTCCCGGGTCGCTTCCTGGGCATTGGATGCCCCGTCATCGAACAGCGGACGAACACCGCAAAAGTTCCCGATAACCTGGTCACGGTTGACATCCTGTTTGAAGTATTCGCTGGCAGAGGCACAAAGATAATCTATTTCATTCTGTGTAATCGCAGCGTCATCAGGATCACCTTCAAAATCATGATCTGTCGTACCAATCATGGTAAAGCGATCCTCGTAGGGGATCGCAAATATGATTCGCCCATCGGCATTCTGGAAAATATAACATCGTTCATGATCGAATAGACTTTTCACAATGATATGGCTGCCGAGTACCAGACGTACATTGTGCGCATCCGGTTGCCCGCCAGGACCCCTGAGGAATTGGTCAACCCACGGGCCTGTCGCATTAATCAGAACTCTGGCCTGAATTACGTGTTTGGAGCCGGTTTCCAGATTCTCAATATGGACGTGCCACAAATCGTCGACCTGTTCAGTTTTGGTGACTTTGGTTCTTGTCTGAACGACTGCACCATGTTTTCGCGCATCCATTGCATTCAGGACAACCAGTCGCGCGTCATCGACCCAGCAGTCCGAGTATTCGAATGCCCTGGAGAACGATGGTTGAAGGGGCTGTCCAGCGTCATCAGTTTCCAGATTGATCTCTGCGGTTGGCGGAAGCAGCTTGCGGCCACCAAGATGGTCATACAAAAACAACCCAAGTCGCAGTAACCAGGCGGGCCTCAGCCCCTTATGATGCGGAAGAATAAACCTGAGTGGTTTTATGATATGCGGTGCCATCTTCCACAGCACTTCGCGTTCTTTCAGCGCTTTTCGCACCAACGCAAATTCATAGTACTCAAGATAACGCAGTCCACCGTGGATCAGCTTGGTTGAACGGGAAGACGTGCCGCTTGCCAGATCGCCTTTTTCCGCAAGGTAAACTGAATAACCTCTACCCGCC
>JAJFID010000111.1 GCA_021775325.1 Rhodospirillales bacterium | reverse complement strand
AACACGGATGGCTATTTCGATTCCTGGCCACTGAATCGATAGCGGAATGGGCAATGAGTGCCGCCTTTCATGATCGTGTCCACGCGTGTTAACTCGACTTCCGGGGCGGACAAATCGGCAATATGGTCATCAGCCTCACATACGAGGATGGTGCCCAACTCAGGTTCCCCTAGCTGTCGAAAGAAATCGGCATACCGGCAACCGGTTATGTTGAAATTAAGCTCTTCATCATCATTTCTCAGAATGGTCTCTTCAACATCGCCCTCGAACATGGCCTCCAAGCGAGCAGAGGTATCGTAGAAATTTTTGATGGGATTGTCAGAGTCAGTCGATGCAAATTCGGCGATCCAGTTTTTCATGTAGTCCCTGAGTACGGGGTATACAAGAGCGTTCGCCTCTGCCTCGCCTAGTTCTGCACGAAGGTGCTTTAACAATGGTACCAATACGTCTGTTTGGTTCTTAATCCATTGCATATACGGTGTCGGACTACCTGCTTCCCTATTCATAGAACAATCTCCAGTTTGAAATCGCTAACGATTGTACCCACAATTCCCCTTGTGGCGAGTGTCTCGGTATTCGTTATTAGCGGACACCTGATTACCTATTTCGTCGATTTCTTCATGGCTTCCCACATGTGTGCCGCCGCACCGCTGCCGGCTTCGGCGTAAAGGTTGAACACCTGGGTGACGCCACTCTCTGTCAGGGTTTCTTCCTGATCCGGATACAGTGATGTTGCGACAATGGGGCCAGTGTAACCTCTCTCCCGCAATCGCGTTGCCGCATCAACATTTGCTTTGTGTATGGGCATGGCCAGAAGGATCATTTCAGCTTCTTCCGAGCCGTGGTCCAGTCGCGACCAGAACTCCGGGTCTGTTGCGTCACCTAACACAACGCGCCGCCCCTGTTCCACATTCCCGGCAACTTCATTCTCGTCCAAGTCGATCCCCAGGACCTTGTTATCCACATGCGGACACATTTCATCATAAGCAGAACGGCCGACACGACCCATTCCGAAAATTAGTATCCTGTTGCCCTGCAGGGAGATGTTCTCGTCATCGGGCAAGCGAGTATCGCTCTCGTACCTTTGCAGCACGGCATTGTAACGCGAATAGATTGCATCGGCGAACGTGTTGACCGGCGACGAAACTGCGAAAGATGCTGATACCGCCAATGCTACGACAACAATCCAGTCGTCCTGCAACCAGCCCGAACCAATTGCAATGGTCGCGACAATTAGTCCAAACTCCGAGTAGTTCCCCAGGATACCTGCACCCAGTGTCGCACCACGTGCACGCAGGCGAAACTTTGTAAGCAACCAGAAGAACATAGCCGATTTAAACGGCAAAATGGCCAGCAAAATCAACGCCGCCAGCGCTGTTTCCCACGTGGGCAAGCCGGTCAAACCGATTGTTAGGAAGAAACACACCAGGAATACGTCCTTGAAACTCATCAGGGTCTTCGCCAATTCGCTCACGCGTGGGTGCTGTGCCAATAACACGCCAAAAACCAACGCACCGAGATCACCTTTCATTCCCACGATTTCAAACAGTGCCGCTCCCCCCAGGGCCAGCACAAATCCATAAACGGCCAACAGCTCTCGATGGCCACTTTTGTCCAGTATGTAACCAAGCAAGTGGCGGCCCGGAATCAAGGCCAGCAAACCCAACGCCCAAATAGAAGGAGCCTTTCCGGCAGAGCCCGCCAAAAACGCCACAGCAGCAATATCCTGTATAACCAGGACGCCGATCGCGACCTGACCGTAACGGGACCATAGCGAACCACGATCTTCGAGGGTTTTGACGGCGAACACAGTGCTGGAAAACGATAATGCGAATGCCACAAGTACAGCGCTCGCCAAATCCAGTTGCTGAAAAAGAAGAATTCCAGTGAAACCCAAACCGAGCAGCAGGCCGGTTGTGACAATAATGGAACCAGTCATATGGAAGACCGTCGTTGCCCATATTTCAGGCCGAACCAGCGTGCCGATCCGCAACTTTAGTCCAATAGTAAATAACAACAGAGTCACACCAAGGTCGGCAGTTTCCAAAAGAAATTGGCTACTTTCCGCGCCAAACAAATTCAGTACGAAACCAGCTACCAAGAATCCCACCATCGGGGGCAGACCAATCTGCTTAAAGAGTAACCCAAACGCGAATGCACACGCGATCCATGCTGGGTCTTGGTAGTCTATGGAAATCAGTATGGAATCCAACGAGCCATTCCTTCACGGTTTCATCCTATGGTCCATTGATTTGGCCACGGGTCAAGAATAACCGATGTTGCGGATCAAGGTGGGATGATCGAATTTCTCGACGAGAACCTCTGTATCGACACGTGCCGCCTGCGATTACGGTTTTCCCTAAAGACTTCCAAATATAGACATCGCAAGTCTACAAAATAAGTAGTTTAAAAACTTACAAGGCCATTTTTGATGAAAAACAGGGTTCTGATGTGACAAAAGTAATCAAATGTCTACAGTAAATGTAGACATTTACACACCCGTGTAGACTTCACGATTTATAGTGCAGCTACTACCCCGCAGAGTCATCTTTGGATGACTCGAGAGGGCGTGTTACAGCTAAGTGTAGCCCCTTATCCCGTTCCCCAAACGACAGACGCGCCACATATGCAGCGCGTCTGGCTTGGTGTGCATTGAGATAATACACGATTTCAGGTGTTGGTGCGGTCGAGAAGACTCGAACTTCCACGGGATTGCTCCCACAGCGACCTCAACGCTGCGCGTCTACCAGTTCCGCCACGACCGCAAAACACCTTGCGACAACCGTCAGATTGTAGAAGATTGCCGTCTCACTTGGAGGCGTAGATAGCAAGTACTGTCTCCACAAGCAAGCACCGGATCAAGGCCTTCATATGATTTCTGTCGCCCCTCCTGCCACCCGGGATACATCATTAGGTGACGTTGAATGGAAGTTCAGCGATACACCCGTGGACTATGCGGAAGCGTTGCGATTTATGGAGGACCGGGCCGCCGCGATCCATGCCGGAGACGCACCGGAGTGCCTGTGGTTACTGGAACACCCTGCCCTCTATACCGCCGGTACCAGCGCCGATCCAGTCGAACTGGTGGATGCGGACCGGTTCCCCGTCTACGAGACCGGGCGCGGTGGCCGTTACACCTATCACGGACCGGGTCAGCGCATATGTTATGTCATGCTGGACCTGACCCGGCGGGGCCGCGACGTCAGGGCGTTTGTTTGTCATCTGGAAGAATGGGTGATTCAGACCTTGGCACAGTTCAATGTGCCCGGCGAACGACGGGACGGACGGGTCGGCATCTGGGTAGACCGCCAGCGCTACGACAACATCCCCGGACAGGAAGACAAAATTGCCGCCATTGGTGTGCGCGTGCGCCGCTGGGTGACGTTTCACGGCCTGGCTATCAATGTGGAGCCTGATCTGGAGCATTTTTCCGGCATCATCCCCTGCGGGATCGCCGAGCATGGCGTGACCTCGCTGGTGGATATGGGCATTCCGGCAACAACCCAGGATGTGGATAATGCCTTGATGGCGACATTTGATGATGTTTTTGGCGTGTAGACCAAGTAATCAGATAAGGTTATAGGGCTCGTTCCAGGCCCCGGCGGCAAACCGGTCCAGCCTGAACGGTGTCAGATCAATCGCCGGAGTCTTGCCCGACGCCAGTTCGGCCACGGTGGCCCCGACCCCGGGACCGATACCAAACCCATGGCCGCTGAGGCCAGTGACGATAATCAGGCCACCGGGACCGGGTGCATCGTCGATAACCGGCAGCATATCCGGCGTGAGTTCAATGTGTCCGGCCCAGGCTTTTTTCAAGGCCACTCCCCTGATCTGCGGGAACAGGCTGCGCAGTTCTTTCAGTGTTGCCGTTACCAGTTTGGTGTTGGGGCGCGGATCACTGATACGCGGACGCCGCAGCGGGTCTTTCATGGCCGCCGTACCCGGCAGACGACCGACCAGATCGTGCCAGAACGGATGACCGAAATTCACACTGACACGGTGCCTGTTTTTCATGAAGTCGCGCAGGAAGTACCGCGCGTATTTCAGATCACCCAGCCGCAGGTCCAGGTCGGTCATATCCAGCCCGGCAATGGTGAAACAGCCGTCCTGGCGCTGCACAAACCCCATGCTGGGCGTCCAGCTCGCAGGTTCCAGAATGCGCTCCACCGACTGGGTCCTTGCCACGGTACCGCGTACACGAAGCTGTGGCAGATTTATGCCGAGCCATCCCACCATAGTTGACGTCCAGGCACCGGCGGCACAGATCACGGTTGATGCCTTGACAGCCCCGCGCGACGTCACCACGCCCGCCACCTGCCCGCCCCTGACGTCAAAACCGGTGACGGCACAGTCTGTCACCACCTGCCCACCATACTTTTGGACTCCCTTGGCGATGGCGTCTGTGGCCCGCTCCGGGTCCGCGTTGCCGTCGCTGGCTACGTAAATACCGGCGGTCCAGTCCCGCGACATGCCGGGTGCCAGTTTCGATACTTCCCGGCCGGTGAGGATTCGGGCTTTGACGCCGTGTTGTCTGGCCGCATCGCGCCATTGTTCGTAGTCCGGGATCACCGCCTCATCATCGGTCATGCCCATGTTGCCACCCTGCTGCCAGCCCACCGCAGCGCCCAGTTCCTTCTCCAGTCCCTGCCAGATGGCGTTGGAGCGGATCATCATGGGCAACTCATGCGGGTCACGCCCCAATTGGCGCACAAAACCCCAGTTCCGACCCGATTGCTCCCAGGCGACCTTGTGGTTTTTTTCAATCACCAGCACGTCCAGACCGGCCTTCGCCAGATAGTAGGCCGTGGAGCAGCCAATAATGCCGCCGCCAATGACGACTACTTCTGCCTCGGTTGGCAAGGACACGTGTTCCGTGTTTTTGTTCGGCTTGCTCATCCGTCAGTCCGAGGCCCGCTGATGAAAGCCCGGCTCTGGTGCTGTCGTCTCGGGCGCTTCGTAAATAGCCTTGACCTGTGCCAGCGGCGGGCCGCTCCAGCATTGCTCAATCATGTGATCGATGGCTTCTTCCGGACCACAAAACACCCCTTCCACACTGCCGTCAGCATTGTTTCTGATCCAGCCATCCAGTTTCAGCGCGTTGGCCTGCTGTTGGGTCCAGCCGCGAAACCAGACCCCCTGCACCCTGCCCTCGATTCTGAGCCGCACACATTTACCAGACACTGATCTCGCCCCACAACAGATTGATTGCCAGAATGAACATGATACAGGCAATCGTGGATTCCAATAAACGGGTTCCGCGCACGGTACGAAAAAAAGGCGCAACCCGGATGGCTGCAAACCCAATGGCATAGAACCACAGCACCGACGCCGTCATCGCCCCGATGGTAAAATAGACACGATCACGCCCATCGTACTGACCTGCCAGACCACCCAGCAAAACAACTGTATCAAGATATACATGTGGATTCAGTAACGATAATGCCAGCACCGTCAGCACGGCATTCCGTACTGAACTGCCACTGCCCGCGCGGAAACCTCCCTCGACGTCTCTCCATGTATCAGATGTTGCCAGCCATGCCCGCCGGACCGAAATCAGACCAAAACCTGCCAGAAAAACACCGCCGCCAAGTGCAGCACCGGACCGAAAGGTCGCGTCCTGCGCAATCAGCGTACCAACACCCGCTGCACCAATGGTTATCAGGCTTATATCCACCAGCATGCATGTGGTGGCGACGGCAAAAACGTGCTCGCCACGAACACCCTGGCGGATGACAAACGCGTTTTGTGCACCAATGGCAATGATCAGGGCCGTACTAAAAGCGAGCCCCTCAAGATAGATCGCGATCATGATCGCCGGCTCCGGACAAAGCGATTAATCAAACGCCATGATCACCTGATCGACAGCCAGACTGTCACCCGGTTCCGCGTTTACAACAGCAACAACACAATCTTTTTCGGCCCGCATGACGTTTTCCATCTTCATGGCTTCGATGACCGCAAGCTCTTCACCGGCCTTGATTTCCTGCCCCTCGACCACGGCCACAGACACCAGTAACCCCGGCATGGGCGACAACAGCAGTTTTGATGTATCTGGCGGTGCCTTGAATGGCATATGCTGGTTCAGGGCCGCTGTTGTCGGATTAACCACCAGCAGGTCCGCCTGGACACCCGCATGTATGATACGATAGGTCACGTCGATCCGCGCAACCTGCATGCAAACGCTCTTGCTATTAACCTGTCCGGTAAACAAAGGATCTGCCAGATTCCATTCTGTCTGTACTGAAACCGAAGAATCGCCGATGCCAACGGCATACCCGCCATCAACCGGTTTGACCGAGACGGGATGATGTTCACCCCCGGAAATAACCACCCAGTCAGTTGCGATCTGTCGACCGTGTCCGGCCAACTGTCCACTGATCATGGCAGCCCGGCGCTGGTACGCGTAATGCATGACGGCACCCACCGCAATAATGGTATTGGGTTCATCATGAACAGCATCTGCCGGATGGAAACCGTCCGGGTACTCTTCGGCGATAAAGTTGGTTGTAATGCGCCCCTCAATGAACCGCGCATGAGCCATGAGTGCCGCCAAAAACGGAATATTGTGAGAAACGCCCCGAATGTAGTATGCGTCCAGCGCTTCGCGCATGGCATGGATTGCCGCGTTCCGGTCCGGACCCCAGGTCACCAGTTTGGCAATCATGGGATCGTAATACATGGATATCTCGCCACCTTCGTAGACGCCCGTGTCCACGCGAACGATACAATCCGGGTCGGTAACCGTTTCAGGAGCCTGATAGCGCGACAACCGACCGATGGACGGCAGGAAGTTGCGGAACGGGTCCTCGGCATACACACGCGCTTCCATGGCCCATCCGTTGAGGGTGATGTCATCCTGCTTGATAGTCAGCTTTTGCCCGTCCGCGACCCTGATCATTTGCTCGACCAGGTCCAGTCCCGTAATCAACTCCGTGACCGGATGCTCCACCTGCAGGCGCGTATTCATTTCCAGAAAATAGAAGTTGCGGTCTTTATCAACGATGAACTCCACCGTCCCGGCGGACTGATACTTGACCGCCTTGGAAAGCAGCACCGCCTGTTCGCCCATGGCACGGCGGGTTTCTTCATCCAGAAACGGGCTTGGCGCCTCTTCAATGACCTTCTGATGGCGGCGCTGGATGGAACACTCCCGCTCCCCCAGATATATGACGTTGCCGTGGCTGTCACCGAGAACCTGAATTTCAATATGGCGTGGTTCTTCGATGAATTTTTCCACAAACACACGGTCATCGCCAAAGCTGGTCCGGGCTTCGCTGGTGGCACGCTCAAAACCATCGCTGCATTCTTCGTCGTTGTAGGCGACACGCATACCTTTGCCACCACCGCCGGCAGAGGCTTTCAGCATGACAGGGTAGCCAATTTTTGCGGCCACTTTTACGGCTTCTTTTGAATCCTTGATGGCATCCGGATGGCCCGGCACCGTACTGACGCCTGCCTTGTTTGCCAGCTTTTTGGATTCAATCTTGTCGCCCATGGCCGTAATGGCACGCGGTTTAGGTCCAATAAAGGCAATTTTTTCGCGTGCCAGTGCGCGTGCAAATGAAGCGTTTTCCGACAGGAACCCGTAACCGGGATGAACAGCATCCGCGCCGGTATCGCGAATGGCCCTGAGGATGTTCTTTTGCACCAGGTAACTCTCTGCAGACGGTGCCGGACCAATCCAGACAGCTTCGTCAGCCATGGCAACGTGCAGAGCCAGGCGGTCGGCTTCAGAGTAGACAGCAACCGTCTTGATGCCCATCCTCTTGGCCGTTTTCATGACCCGGCAAGCTATTTCACCACGATTGGCGACAAGGATTTTCTTAATCATTTCTCGGTTAATCCACTACTTTTCAATCTGACTATTGCCACCAAACAGTCCCATGGCATATGCCGCGTGCAGCGCGAGTGGCGCACCCCACACGACCAGCGGGAAAACAAACCACAACTCGCCGGGCGCAAGAACAAGATTGACGGTCACACCGGCGATCATCACAACAAAATAGACGGCCAGATGTATCGCAAATCCCCGCAACCGCCGTCTGGCCGGTGACGGAACACCGTCTTGTTCGGAAATTGCAGAATCGATCATACCCGTCCTCATATCGTCACATCACAGCGGCATATTGCCGTGTTTTTTCCATGGGTTTTCAAGTTCCTTGTTCTCCAGCATCCGCAGACTGCGACATATACGTTTTCTGGTATTGTGCGGCATGATCACATCGTCAATGAAGCCCCGGTTTCCGGCCACAAACGGGTTGGCGAACCGCGTCCGGTATTCTTCTGTCCGGGCCTCGATTTTCTTTGCATCACCGATATCCTGGCGGAAGATGATCTCCACAGCACCCTTGGGTCCCATTACGGCAATCTCAGCCGTGGGCCAGGCGAAATTGACGTCGCCGCGCAAGTGCTTTGAACTCATCACATCATAGGCACCACCATAAGCCTTGCGGGTAATGACGGTTACTTTGGGCACCGTGGCCTCGGCGTAGGCATACAGCAGCTTGGCACCGTGTTTAATGATGCCGCCATACTCCTGCGCGGTACCCGGCATGAACCCTGGCACATCCACAAATGTGACGATGGGAATGTTAAAACAGTCACAAAACCGGACGAATCTGGCCGCCTTGATGGATGAGTTGATATCGAGGCACCCGGCCAGCACCATGGGCTGATTGGCGACAATGCCGATCGTAGAGCCTTCCATACGGCCAAACCCGATAATAATGTTACCGGCGTAGGTCGGTTGCACCTCAAAGAAGTCTTCTTCATCGACGACTTTGTGGATTAGCTCCTTCATGTCGTAGGGTTTGTTCGCGTTATCCGGAACCAGTGTGTCCAGCGACATTTCAGTGCGGTTGGCCAAATCCGGCGTTGGCCGAACCGGTGGTTTCTCCCGGTTACTGCTCGGCAGAAAATCTATGAACCGGCGCAAATACAATAACGCCTCGACGTCATTGGTGAACGCTTTGTCCGCAACCCCGGATTTGGTCGTGTGTGTTGATGCACCGCCCAGGTCTTCGGCCGTGACCTCCTCGTGAGTCACGGTTTTGACCACGTCGGGTCCTGTGACGAACATGTAGGATGTATCCTCGACCATGAAGATGAAATCTGTCATGGCCGGCGAATATACCGCACCGCCCGCACAGGGACCCATAATCATGGAAATCTGGGGGACAACGCCGGACGCCATGGCGTTGCGTTGGAATACTTCTGCGTAACCGGCCAGTGAATCCACACCTTCCTGAATACGGGCACCGCCTGAATCATTCAGTCCAATGACCGGGGCACCGACCTTCATGGCCTGATCCATGATCTTGCAGATTTTTTCCGCATGGGACGCAGACAGCGACCCACCAAAAACGGTAAAATCCTGGCTGAACACGAAGATCAGTCGACCGTTGATCGTCCCAAAGCCGGTGACAACCCCATCACCGGGCGTTACCTGGTCCGCCATGCCAAACTCCGCACAGCGGTGTTCAACAAACATGTCCCATTCCTCGAAGGATTCGGGATCAAGCAACATCTCAATACGCTCGCGCGCCGTCAGCTTTCCCTTGCCATGTTGTGTGTCAATTCTGCGCTGGCCGCCACCGAGCCGGGCCTGCTGGCGTTTCTCTTCAAGCTGTCGGATTATGTCGTGCATGATCGTTTACCCGCTTCCCCTTATTATTACTCACAATTTATGCTGCAATGCAGTATCAGGCCAGCAAAATGAACGGGATAGCGGTAGTCCGCCTTACTTGGATCACTCCAGCAACGCAAATATAGACGTCGTCGCCATGACATCCGCCAGAATCCCCTGTTGGCGGGCCCTGGCTTCGCTGTCTCCACCCCATTTCTCGGCCTGAAACTGTTCATCCACCATGGCCGCATTATATGCGGCATCGGGCGAAATTTCACCACTCAGAACGGCGAGTGCAATGACGACGGAACTAAGCGACGTCGCCAAATCCGTCACAGCGGCCAGTTTCAGATCATCCAACTCTTCTACGTAACGTGAAATCGCCTGTATTGCCTCTGGTGGCTGGGTGACGTGTACAACACCACTGGTCACCACGAATTGCGCGTCAATTGCGCTGGCTGCCCAGTCCAGCAGCGGTTGCCATGCCCGATGCTGGCGGGCCACCAGTTCCGGCGGATCGTCAGCCCAATAACATATCTGGTCTGACGCCGCATACCGCGCTAACTGATCAATGAAAGTTGCCCGATCCAGGCCAACTCGATCGATTGACGCGTTGACCAGACCACATAGCGGCATGGAATGGGGATCGATTTCGTCTCCCTGAGCGTCCCATTCTGCCGCTACCGCGTCCGCAAGCCGTCTAAAAGGAACCGCCAGCAAGTTTGCCGATGGCGTGTTAATCTTACGTCCATCAAGTTCAATAGCCCACAACTCACCACTTTCGACGACCGCTACAGATGTAAACAACCGTCGGGCCTTTGCGCCCGAAACACCGAAGTCAGCCATCAGTTTCCAAACAGACTGTCCAGAACACCTTCAACAGGGTTTTCATCCTGTGCTGGTGGTTGTTCGGAACTGGCCGGTGCATCGGAAGATGCATCGTCACCACTCTGAGCCTGCTCATCCGGCTTTAACGGCTTACCAGCCAGGGCCAACGCACAGTAATCCGTGTTATCCAGCCCGGAAGCGACGGAATCCACAACAGCCCCCAGCAGAAGCGAAACGCCGCCAGTGGCTATCCCCGTAGCCAGGGTCGCAGCCCCCATGGCAACATCGCCCACGTCCGGCCCCACAGAAGGCTCCTTCAACGTGCCGCCGACAACGATACCGACTTCGGCAGCAGAAGCGACACTGGCACTTTTTGCGCGGGGATCGAAGTACAGATCAAGTTTTTCCTCACGTAGATCAATACCGCCGGCACCAATAACTGACAGACCGCCAGTTTCAAAAACTGTCGCCTCGCTGGTCGCAATGCCGTCGACAATATCGAAATCAATAACGGCGCAACGCAGATCATTGGTGTCTCCATCGCCCATCAAGCCCGCCAACGGCCCCGTGAGAAATGACAGTGCGCCACTTTCAATATGTCCCTCTTCACTGACGATCCGCAATTTTCCATTCAGTCCGGCCATCAAAGAACGCACAGAGTCACCGGCCCCCTTGGACGAAAGTGAAATGTCGACCATCCCGGTCACACTTTCCTCACCAGCCATTTCCTTCAGAATTTTGCCATAGTCGATTTTCTTGCCATCAACATTGAGCGCCAGCTTGGCTATACTGGATGAGCCATCGAGGCCGACATCCCCTTCAATGCGCCCACCACCAAAGTCGAAGCCGAATGACGAAACATTCAGCCGTCCATTGTTCAGGTCAATCGTCGCAAGGACGTTCCCCAGAGTAATACCGCTCGTTTTGACTTCCTTGCCGTTGAAACTGATGTTTGCGTCTGCCGACTTCAAACCATCCAGCGGCAGCGGATCATTTGGGAATACCCGGCCATCATCAGGGCCGGACGCATCGACCGTGTCACTCGCAGCACTGTCGCCGCCTTCCGCCTGAACATCGGCTAAATCGAAGTGATTCGACGAAACATCCGCGTTCAGGCCTGGACGCGCGCCCGCCAGATTCACCGAAAGATTACCCGACAGATCGCTGCCACCAATTTTCAGGTTCAGACCATCGATAGCGTATCCGCCATCCACGTCTCGCAGAGCTCCAGAAACACTAAGCGACCGCGCAGGCAACGGCGCATCTCCTTCAACGCCCGCCAGTGCCATACCACGCATGGCGATTGCGGCGACATCGTCCCCGTTAACCGAAAACCCCATGTTCAGGCCTGTGCCAGACTGCGGCTCCTTGACGGTGCCATCGAGTCCTATCCTGGCCCCCAAAGCTGATACATCAAGCTTCACTGGGAACATATCATTACCACTAAGCGCCGAAATCGACCCCAATGTTCCGGCAACATTGATGTTTTCATTGTTATAGACAGCTTCCAGAAGCAACGACATGGGATCGTTTGCACCATCAGCGCTGAGTTCCAGCTTGGCTATGTTCAGGTTTTGCGACAGCCCCGTAACGCCATCCAGATATTGCACATTGACGTCTCGAATGAGCACACTGTGTACAACAGGTACGTTACCGCCGCTGTCATCCGAAGCATCTTCACTCCCACTTTCTGAACCCGGCTGGAATGCCCAGTTACCATGACCGCCACCGTCCGTTTCCAGCAACAGATCGACGCCCTCGAGAACAATCTGCTTAATTTCGAGAGTCTCGCTTAACAACGGAATGAGTGCCACTTCCGCGGCAAAACTGTCGAGGCTCAGCATTTCAGGTCGTGAGCCCCAGGATGCGTTGGAAAATGTCACGCCATTCACAGAAATCGACGGATTCAGTGAAATATTCAAATCCAGATTACCCGCAATCACCAGATCGCGGCCCGTGGCTTCTTTTGCCTTTTCGGCGATCAGGGATTTGTATTCGTTGAAATCCATGGACGACAGCACAGCGACGCCAGCTACGACGAGTGCAATCAGAACAAACCCCAACCCGATTACTATTTTGATAAAACGTTTCATTGACCATCCTCCATGACTGTCGTGAGGACACTTTCGAAGTCCTCCAACTTGTCGATTACAATTTTCGCACCAGATTGATACAGTTCATCTGGTTTGTGGTACCCCCAAGATACGCCGACAGCCAGTACGCCCGCGTTTCGTGCCATTTCCATATCAAATGTCGTATCACCAATCATAACAGTTGTCTCGGGCGGCGTATCGGTTTCTTTCATGGCCCGCAGCACCATTTCCGGATCAGGCTTGCCTTTTGCGACATCGGACGTCTGTCGTGTCACAAAGTAATCCAGTATGCCGTGCGGCTCCAAAGTAGCAACCAGGCCATGACTGGCCTTGCCTGTGGCGATACCCAATGTCCAGTCAGCGCGATCCAACTCACTCAATGTCTGACACACGCCCGGAAACAGGGGTTCGTGGACTTGGCCGTCCTGACGCATCTTGCGAAACAACGTTTTATACACCTGTGATAGTCCGTCCGCGTCCGCCCGGGACACACCGGAATTTAATTGCATCATAGCCTCATCGAGAGGAAGCCCGATAACACGACGAATGTCACTGGCGTCCGGACGCTCCAATCCATTGGAAATGAACGTCGTTGCCATGGCGGTGATAATCGAGTCTTGAGAATCCACGAGCGTTCCGTCACAATCGAATATGGCGAGGAACTTATCGATAATAACATCCTTGCAATTGGTTTGATGAATAGCCAGATACCATTGAGCATCAGGCCCTCAGTTTCAAGGCCATAGCGGGTTGCATTTGGTGGATAATTTTTATCCATAAGCCTTTTGCAATCGTTTCAAAACCGTGTTTAAAATGGATCAGCCCAAAGATACAGAGTGTTATTACGTCGTAACTGCACTCACAAAAAACACAAACGAATATAAAACCTGAGGAGGTGGGTATAATGAAAGTAGTCACAAAACTTGCGGGCATAGCACTGGCACTACCAATTCTTGGTGCGTGCGCGACCTATGATCTTGAATCGGCAGACATGATGAGCGTCAGTGATTGGCCATTTGCGCAATCGCTGCATGGTCAGTACATGAGGCTGGCACATGATGAAGCAAACGAGGACGATTGGCGGGATGCCCTGTTCTTCCGCGACAAGGCCCTTGAAGCCGCAGACGCCGCAAATGAAGGTGCCGCGCTGCCAGATCCGCAGATGGTCGGTGATCGCGACGTTCCTGAGGATACACAAGGTGATCTGAATTCGGCATATGATAGCCTGATGGCGGCTCTCGACGATGGTCGTCGCAAGAAACCAACGGCGGCTGCAATTGCCCAGACCAGTTTCGATTGCTGGTTGCAGGAACAGGAAGAAAACGTACAGCCTGATCATATTGCACTGTGTCGTGAAGACTTCGAAGATGCCTTGGCGTTGCTGATGGCAGAAGAGCCCATGGAAGAGCCCATGGCAGAACCAGCACCGGAAGCTGATCCCATGATGGCCGCAGGCCCCTTCATGGTCTACTTCGGTTTCAATAGTGCAGAGCTCGATGCTGCAGCACAGGCATTGATCAAAAATCTGGCCTCTCACAAATACGCGACAGACGAAATGGGTTATGTCGTGTTGACGGGTCATGCCGATCTTGCTGGTAACGCAGACTATAACGAAGCCCTCGCTGAGCGGCGGGTTATGGCTGTTGCGGCGGCATTGGAAGCCAATGGCGCATCCGCCCGCATCCTGAGTTCCTCATACGGCGAGTCCCGTCCTATGATGGAAACAGATGATGGCATGCGCGAAGCGAAAAACCGTCGCGTGGAAGTAACACTGTCTCGCTAAGTTTCAGACAGAACCGAACAAAACCAAACGCCGGAGATGTATTCTCCGGCGTTTTTTTTCGACTAATTTTACAGGAATTTTAGCTGTCTGCTGCGATGCCCGTGGAGATAATATAACCGATGCCCCGGCGCGTCTTGATTTCAACGCTGGCTCTGGCATCAGCCAGACGTTTACGCAATCGTGAAATATGAACTTCTACGGAATTGGACGAAACTTCGTCATCAAAACCATAAATTTTCTCTTCCATAACATCTTTTGGTACAACACGACCGCTCCGACGCAACAACAGTTCCAGAACATCAGTCTCCCGGCGTGACACATCAATGATGACGTTGCCCACATGCACTTCTCTGTTTCTGGTATCGTATTCCAGATTACCCAACCGCAAAATCAGGTCCAGAGAAGACTTCGGACGCCGGAGCAATGCCCGAACCCGCGCAACAAGCTCTTCCATTTCGACGGGCTTGGCCACGTAATCGTCGCCACCACTGTCCAGTCCCTCAATCCGCTCATCCACTTGCGTGCGCGCGGTCAACAGCAGGACGGGTGTCGAATCACCCCGATCCCGTAATCTTCGCAGAAGATTCAGCCCGTCTTCGTCGGGCAAGCCACGGTCGAGAACGATAATGTCATATGAAACCGTCTCGGTCGCAGCCTCACCGTCTTCACACCGATTAACCACATCGACTACATAACCTTCATTGGTGAAGGCCATTTTCATGGCTCTGGCAAGAATGTCATGATCTTCGACAATTAGAACACGCATGTAGTAGGAGCCTTCAATCGTCTGGTACGGTCAAGGGGTGAAACACCGATATAACGCGCGCACGCGCCCTTGTTATCCTCCGACACAATAAACGCCCGCAGCATCAGCGACAACCGCATTCACAGGTCTGGCCACTCAATAACACCACTGTGATCATTCTCCAAAAAGCCGACAGAGTTCCAGGTGTTTTTCATATGTTCCGGCAACGGAGCAGTAATCTCTATCTGACCGCCCTTTGGGTGCGGCAAAAGAATCGCTCTCGCGTGCAAGTGCAATTGCCGGTCCAGGCCTTCAATCAGTGGAAACGCCTCCTCACCGCCATACTTTCCATCACCAACAATGGGATGCCCGATCGCTGTAGCATGGACACGTAACTGATGCGTACGACCTGTCAGGGGGTACATGGCCAGCCATCCCAATTGCCGACCCGCATTTTCCAAAGTCTCGTAATAGGTGACGGCACGTTTGCCACCCGTTTCATCAGGCACAACCAGCTCCCGCCCCTTTGCGGCTGAACTGCCTGGTGCCTTGGACAAAGCAAGATCGACGCGTCCGGACGATGGTGAAGGTGTTCCGACCACAGCGGCCCAGTACAGTTTCCTGCATTCTTTGGACTTGAAAGCCGCTGTTAAATGACGCGCCGCAGGGGCATTTGCCGCCAACACCAATACACCACTTGTATCCTTATCAAGCCGGTGAACCAGTCGCGGGCGTTCGTCGTTTTTACCGCTCAAAGCACTTAGCATGCCATCCACATGCCGATACGTGCCGCTGCCACCCTGAACGGCCAGGCCAGCCGGTTTGTCCATAACAATCACATGATCATCGCGATACAGGACAAGATCGTGCATGAACTCCCGGTCTTCTGTTGAGATACCGCGTTTTTGGTTGCTGCGCACAGATGGACGGGTTTCCGGTAACGGCATAGGCGGCACCCGGATTTCCTGGCCTGACATAACCCGGTGGCTGGCTTTTACGCGCCCACCATCCAGCCGGATTTGCCCTTTCCGCAACATCTTCTGCAAGTGTCCATGAGAAAGGGCCGGATAGTGATTGCGAAACCACCGATCAATCCGAACACCATCGTCCTCGGCTGTAACTGTGCTCATGGTAACGTCACTCATGTGCTTCCTGCTCAAGACCAGATAAGTCGAAAAATGGCCATACCTGCGAACAATGCCGCGACACCAACGATAACAGAACCGGCAATGTATCCGCTGGCAGAGAGATAACTTCCGCGAACGATCAGGATGTGGACGTCCTGGGAAAAAGTGGAAAACGTGGTGAAGGAGCCCAATACACCGACCACCAACATAGCGCGCATGGCTTCGGACGGCGACCACACAAGCGCAAACGTTTCTATCATCGCGCCGAGAACAAAGGAGCCGATCATGTTGACAATGATCGTGCCCCACGGATACCCGTGTCCGAACCAGTGGCCAACAGCACTCATGCTGAAGTAACGGGCGACAGCACCAAACGCACCGCCAGCAGCAACAAAAAGTATCAGTTTCAGGCTCATTTCTTAGACTCTTGCCTATCCATGCGACGTTGTTCCCAATACGCTATTCTTTTGGCTATCTCTCGTTCAAACCCTCTGTCCCCGGGTTCAAAAAATCGGGCCCGACGCATATTTTCCGGGAAGTAGTTCTGACCAGAAAATCCGTCTTCAGTGTTGTGATCATACTCATAACCGTCGCCGTATCCCAGATCCTTCATGAGCCCCGTCGGGGCATTCAGTATATGCTTTGGAGGATCAAGCGATCCGGTTTCCTTGGCAACCTTTTTCGCTGTCTTTTCCGCCTTATAGGCGGCGTTGGATTTGGGTGCCGTCGCCAGATAAATGATACACTGGACGATAGCCAACTCGCCTTCGGGCGAGCCCAGTCGATCATATGCCTGCCAGGCAGACATGGCTTGATTAAGCGCGTTCGGATCTGCGAGACCGATATCCTCGACGGAAAACCGAACCAGCCGCCTGGCGATGAAGTGAATGTCCTCGCCACCCAGCACCATACGTTCGAACCAGTACAACGCTGCGTCCGTATCTGATCCACGCAACGATTTGTGAAGGGCGCTGATCAGGTTGTAATGGCCGTCCTGCGATTTGTCATAGAGCGGCCTGCGTTTATGTACTGCCTGCGTCAGCTCTGTTACATCCAGCGCCGGTTCCTGTGGAAACTGACAGAGAATTTCCACAAGATTGAGAAGATATCGCCCATCACCATCTGCCATGGCGCGAAGAGCGCCTCGTGCATCGGTTGTCAATGGTAATTCGTGCCCGACCTCGACCTCGGCGCGCAAAATCATACTTTCCAGCGCCTTGTCGTCGAGCCGGTTCAGAACCAGAACCTGGCATCGTGACAATAGAGCCGCATTGAGTTCGAACGAAGGATTCTCAGTGGTCGCCCCGACAAGGACAACCGTGCCGTCCTCAACATAAGGCAGAAATCCATCCTGTTGGGAACGATTGAACCGATGAATTTCATCGATAAACAGTAACGTACCCCTGCCCGCCTGACGGTTCAGCTTGGCCCGATCAAAGACCTTGCGAAGATCGGCAACGCCGGAAAACACAGCCGACAACGGCTCGAACACCATATCTGTATGATCTGCCAACAAGCGGGCAATTGTGGTTTTGCCAGTGCCGGGCGGTCCCCACAAAATAAGCGATGAGATCATACCCAGCGATAACATACGACGCAAAGCGCCATCGGTCGCCGGCGTTGCACCGCTACTCAGTAGATGATCCTGCCCCACCACTTCATCCAGTACAGCCGGTCGTAACCGATCGGCCAACGGACGTTGGACCTGATTTTCGAACAATGTGCTCATTGACCGATCACCAGGCTGAGCGGACGGCCAGCTCGATCGATTTTTATATTCCATTCCGTTAGGCCGGATTCCATGACTTCCATCATGCGTGCCACTGTTGGAATGTCATCGCCGTTAATTGTCATCAGTCGGTCGCCAGGACGAAACCCGAGTCGGCCCGCAGGCGTTCCCCGCACCACCTGAACAATGAGGACGCCAGGAACAAACCGCTCAATCCTGAACTCCTCGGCGACGGCAGGATTGAAATTTAGGACACTGGCACCGGATAAAGGCGTGTTTCCTGAAATCTCCGTGAACTGACGGGGCGGGTCCTCCGGTGGTGTCACGAGATCAATGTTCAGTATCTGGCTGGTACCGCTACGGGATACGTCAAGGACTGCCTGACCACCAATCGGAAGGGATGCTATGCGGAATTCCAGTTCCTTGGGATCGTTAACGTCGCGCCCGTTCACGCGCAGGATAACGTCACCAAGTCGCAAGTCCGCTTTCTCCGCCGCCGCACCCGGCCACAATCCATTGATGAGAACACCTCTCGGCCGATCAAACCCCAGCGGTTCCGCCATGTCACTGGTTACGGTTTGCCCCCACGCCCCCAACCAGGGCCGCATCACATGTCCGCCGTGTTCCAGGCCTTCCATGACAAATCTGACCATGTTGCTGGGAACGGCAAAGCCGATACCAAGAGAACCGCCTGAATTGGAAAAGATGGCTGTATTGATGCCGACCAGTCGGCCATCCATGCTCACCAGCGCACCACCCGAGTTGCCTGGATTGATCGCCGCATCCGTCTGGATAAACGAGCCCACGTCGGCGACGCCCACCTGGGTGCGTGCCAACGCAGACACGATACCGCTGGTTACTGTTTGCCCAACACCGAAGGGATTGCCGATGGCGAGAACAAGATCACCGACTTCCAGACTGTCGGAATCCTGAAATTCAATAAACGGCAGTGGTGTACCATTTGCATCAATCTTCAGCACCGCAAGATCCGTACGATCATCCGTGCCAATCACCGTGGCATCGAACTCCCGTCTGTCAGGCAGAACAACCCTGATTTGATCGGCACCTTCTATGACGTGGTTGTTGGTGATGATGATGCCATCCGCATCAACGATCACGCCGGATCCCAGCGAATTCTGAACCTTCGTCCGCGGTTGTCCGAACTGGAGACCAAAATTCTCGCCAAAGAAACGTTTAAAAAAAGGATCGCTGAACAACGGATTCCGAGAACGTTCCTTGACCACAGTTCTGGTGTATATGTTGACCACAGCGGGAGCGGTTTTCTTCACCAATGGTGCATATGAAAGCGTTATCTCCGATTCCGATGCGGGAACCTGCGTCGTTCCAGCCCAGACGGCGCTATATCCAGCCGCCTGTCCGAGGACCAGAGTCATAACAATTGCAACAATTCGATGTTTCAGACGCATGTTTGTGCTCGCAGATAAGGAAGTGGTTCATGTTGTGTAGTTTACCAGCTTCATACTGATAGGCCACGCCCTGTAATCACTGTGCCCAAACGACAAAGGCAGTCCGAAGACTGCCTTTCCCAATTCATGATCGATTGACCGAATACTAGATTTCTTCGTTTTCGATCAGTTCGAGCATGGCTTCGTGTCTGGCGCGATCTTCAGCGCCCTTCGCGTCTGTATCGCGTTCCACCAGCTCAATGACGGCCATAGGAGCTGCGTCACCATAGCGAAAGCCTGCTTTAAGCACTCTGGTGTAACCACCCGGACGATCCTTATAGCGTTCCGCCAGAGTATCGAACAGTTTGATCACAGCCGCGTCGTCACGCAAGTATGAGGCTGCCTGGCGCCGGGCATGCAGTGTGCCGCGTTTACCAAGCGAAATCATCTTGTCAGCCACACGCCGAAGTTCTTTGGCCTTCGGCAGGGTTGTCTTGATCTGCTCATGGGTTAACAGAGACGCGGCCATGTTCGAGAACATGGCTTTGCGATGAGAACTGGTCCGGTTAAGCTTTCGGAGGCCACTACGATGGCGCATGTGTCAGGTCCTTATTCTATCGTGCGCGTACCATTTCACCCGCACGCAATTTGTTCTTGAGCGGTCTATACGCCGCTTCGTTACGTTCAATGGGGCTAGAACGGCTCGTCGAGACGTTTGGCCAGGTCTTCAATATTTTCAGGCGGCCACGTTGGAATTTCCATACCCAGATGCAACCCCATCTGTGCCAGAACTTCCTTGATCTCATTAAGAGACTTGCGCCCGAAATTTGGTGTACGCAGCATATCGGCTTCGGTTTTTTGAACCAGATCGCCAATATAGATGATGTTGTCATTCTTCAGGCAGTTAGCTGACCGAACAGACAATTCCAACTCATCAACCTTGCGCAACAGATTTCGGTTAAATGGCAGCTCATCACGTGCTTCTTCCTGAGTCTGTACCTGCGGCTCTTCGAAGTTGATGAATGCCTGGAGCTGATCCTGGAGAATACGCGCGGCCAGTGCCACGGCATCCTCAGGTGTGACGGCACCATTGGTATTAATATCCAGCGTCAGCCGGTCAAAATCAGTTTCCTGTCCGACACGGGTGTTGTCGACCTTGTAGGATACTTTGCGAACCGGGGAAAATGCAGCGTCAATCGGAATCAGGCCAATCGGGCTGTCTTCCGTACGGGTCTGCGTAGCTGAACGATATCCTTTACCGGATTCGACCAACAATTCCATGTTGAGGTTTGCACCACTATCCAGATGGCAAATCACCAGATCGGGATTCATCACCGTGATGTCCGCACCGGAATCAATCATACCGGCCGTGACTTCGCATGGACCTTTAGCTTTCAGTTCCATGCGCTTTGGGCCTTCAACGTCCATCTTCAGCCACACCGACTTGATGTTCAGCACGATGTCGGTGACATCTTCGCGAACGCCGGGGATTGACGAAAACTCGTGCAGAACGCCATCAACCTGGATGCTGGTAACGGCGCCGCCCTGCAGAGAGGACAACAGCACACGACGAAGTGCATTGCCCAGTGTCAGGCCAAACCCACGTTCCAGTGGTTCAACAACAATAGAAGCGAATCGTGACGAATCCGAACCGAGTTCGATATCGAGCTTGGTTGGTTTAATTAGTTCTTGCCAGTTATTCTGAATCACGGGGGACGACCTCTTGTCCAGCGATTGCACTAAAGCCCAGGAAACCCCTGAACCTACACGGACGACCGTGAACCCCGTAATCTACGGGCACGGCCGCTAACTCTTTTTAACGCTACCCTAAACCCGGCGGCGTTTGCGTGGGCGACAGCCATTATGCGGAATTGGCGTCACGTCACGAATAGAGGTGATATTGAACCCCACCCCCTGCAGCGCACGAAGCGCGGATTCACGCCCTGAACCGGGGCCCTTGACTTCCACTTCCAGGGTCTTCATGCCATGTTCCTGCGCTTTTTTGCCAGCGTCTTCGCCAGCCATCTGAGCCGCATATGGCGTGGACTTCCGGGAACCCTTGAACCCCTGACTACCGGCTGATGACCAGGCGATAGTATTGCCCTGGGCATCGGTGATGGTAATCATGGTGTTATTGAACGACGCATTAATGTGCGCAGTGCCAGAGGCAATATTCTTGCGCTCGCGTTTTCGTGTACGTTGTGCTGGCTTAGCCATGACCGTCTCTAATCCTTATTTCTTCTTGCCTGCGATAGCCTTCTTCGGGCCTTTCCGCGTACGAGCGTTATTGTGGGTGCTCTGTCCACGAACGGGCAGACCACGGCGATGACGCAATCCACGATAACAACCCAGATCCATCAGTCGCTTGATGTTCATTGCCACTTCGCGCCGCAGATCGCCTTCTACCTGAAAGTCACGATCAATGGTTTCGCGAATGCGAATGACTTCATCATCAGTTAATTCATTGACCCGTTTTTCCTCGGCAATGCCAACAGCAGTGCAGATTTCAACGGCCTTCGTGCGTCCAATCCCGTGAATATAGGTGAGTGCAATAAGCACCCGCTTTCCGGTTGGAATGTTTACACCAGCAATACGCGCCAAAGCTATTACTCCTTACACTTTGGTATTAAACGATAAATTACTGAAAATGGATCGTTGGGAGGCGCGATTATAGGCGGATTTTTCGCCAAGTCAACCAGCCCATACTACATCCGAATTCAGCCAATAAGTTCCTTCAATTTGGCGGTCACAACATCGATATCCGCCATTCCGTCTACAGTCTTCAAAGTGCCTTTTTCGCCGTAATAAGCGATAATCGGCGCAGTCTGCTCTTCGTAGGCTGCAAGTCGATTTCGCACCGTTTCTGCATTGTCATCGGCCCGCCGGGTGAAATCGGTAGAGCCACACTTGTCGCAAACGCCGTCCTGTTCGGGCTTCTGGAACTCGTCATGGTAGCCCGCCCCACAGGATGAGCAGGTATACCGGCCCGTAATACGGGTCACAACAGCGTCACTGTCTGCTTCAATGGCAATGACATAGTCGATCTTCAGGCCTTTGTCGGACAACATGGCCCCTAACGCATCAGCCTGCGGGACTGTGCGGGGGAAACCGTCGAGAATAAATCCGTTCTTGCAGTCGTCCTGGTCAATGCGGCCTGAAATCATGTTGATGATCAGGTCATCAGGCACAAGACCACCCGATTCCATAATACCCTTGGCCTGTTTGCCCAGATCCGATCCAGAGCCGACCTCGGCACGCAACATGTCGCCTGTCGAAAGCTGAACAATACCGTAGATGTCTTCCAGTCGCTTGGCCTGGGTGCCTTTCCCGGCACCAGGCGGGCCTAACAAAATCAAATTCATTACCGGCGCCCCTTCAGTTTCGACTTCTTGATCAGGCCCTCGTACTGATGGGCAATCAAATGTGACTGAACCTGTGCCATCGTATCCATGGTAACCGTAACAACAATCAGCAGACTTGTGCCGCCGAAATAGAATGGCACGGCAAACTTGGAGATAAGGAGTTCGGGCAACATACAAATAACGGCCAGATATGCAGCACCGACGACCGTCAACCGTGTCAGAATTTTGTCCAGATAAGCCGCCGTGTTTTTGCCCGGGCGAATCCCGGGAACAAAACCACCATTTTTCCGCAGGTTTTCAGCAGTATCAGCCGGATTAAACACAATGGCTGTATAGAAAAAGGCGAAAAATACGATCAGAGAAATATAAATAGCCAGGTACAACGGTTGTCCCCGGCCCATGTAAGCCGTCACAGTGGTCAGCCACTCCGGGCCCGAGCCTGCAGAGAACTGAATGAGGGTGACAGGCATCAGCAGAATGGAACTGGCAAAAATCGGCGGAATAACACCGGCCGTATTCAGTTTGAGCGGCAAATGCGTACTCTGCCCCTCTGTCATCTTGCGCCCCTGCTGACGTTTGGGGTACTGGATAACAATGCGCCGCTGAGCACGCTCAAACAGCACAATAACAAAAATCACGCCCACGGACATGACCAGCAGGCCAATAATCAACGGTGTTGAAATCGCGCCTGTACGCCCCAATTCAAGGGTACCAGCCAATGCGGACGGCAGATTGGCAACGATGCCTGAGAATATGATCAATGAAATGCCGTTTCCAACACCCCGTGCCGTGATCTGTTCACCCAGCCACATCAGAAACAGTGTACCGCCGACCAACGTGATCACCACCGTGAAACGGAAGAACAAACCGGGCTCTGTAACCGCGACAACACCGCTGGATTGCATGCCCTCAAGGCCAATGGCAATACCATAGGCCTGAACAGCGGTAATCAGAACCGTCAGATAACGCGTGTACTGATTGATCCTTTTGCGACCACTTTCGCCCTCTTTTTTCATCTGCTCGAGCGCAGGATGGACTGCCGTCATCAACTGCATGATGATCGAAGACGTAATGTACGGCATGATGTTGAGCGCAAAGATGGTCATGCGTGACAGTGCACCACCGGAGAACATGTCAAACATGCCAATGATGCCGCCCTGCTGTTGGCGGAATACATCTGCCAACACCTGCGGATCAATACCAGGCAACGGGATGTATGTACCCAGCCGATAGACAATCAACGCACCAAGCGTAAACCAGATACGCTTCTTGAGCTCTGTCGCCTTGCCGAGGGCTCCAAAGTTCACACCTGATGCAAGTTGTTCGGCGGAAGACGCCATTTACGTTACCTATTGTCTATTGGTTCAGGGGCCGCTCAGATTCAGGATTCAGCCGGGGCCGCCGGTTTCTTAGCCACTTTTTCCCGTTCGTGTTTGTGACCCTTACCTGCTGGTTTTACGACGGGTTCCGGCAGCGTGACAGTGCCACCCGCCTTTTCAACCGCCGCAATCGCCGACTTGGAAGCGCCCGAAACCTCAATATTCAGCTTGGCCGAAACGTCGCCCTT
>JAJFID010000012.1 GCA_021775325.1 Rhodospirillales bacterium | reverse complement strand
GAACAGTCGATAGTGCATGTCAAGATTGATGGCGTGGTCAGATATGACAATGAGATCGCCGCGCTCCAGTTCCGTCCGGTAAACATCGACCGGACACAGCGCCACCCCGTGGCCGGCAATCGCGGATACCACCAGCAGATTGAAATCCTGAAACACGGGCCCCTGTAAACTGTCCGCCGGTGTTGCATCGGGCGTCACACCGGCGGTACGAAACCAGTCTTGCCAGCCGTCTCTGGTTTCATCGTGCAGCAGGTCCACGCTTATCAGGGCCTCTGAGGTGTGAAACGGTCCATTTTTTTTCAGGTATTCAGGGCTGCACACAGGATACGTTACGCGCGATAACAGCGGCGTGCTGATGATGTTCGTCGCAGCATCATCGTTGGGGGTGATCAGGGCGTCGTAGGTGCTTTCAGACAATCGTTCATTCATACCGGCATACATGACCTGCACGTCCACAGCCGGGTGGGTTTTGGTAAATGCGTTGATGTTGGGCACCAGCCAATGGCTGGCGATGGACGGAATGCAGCCGATGACAAACGTGTCCCTGCGCCCGCGCACCCGGAAATGCCGCTCTATATCGGCCAGCTCGGCAAAGATGCCCTCGGTTCTTTTGCGCAGGGCATGCCCGGTGCCGGTCAGGCGCACAGTTCGTCCTTCACGCCGGAACAGCGCCGTGCCGAGCCAGTCCTCGATCTTGCGGATCTGATGACTGACTGCCGTATGGGTCACATTCAGTTCCGTCGCGGCCTGCGAGAAACTCTCGTAGCGCGCCGCCGCATCAAATGTACGCAGGGCATTCAGAGGAATCATGATATGTGACTTTCTCTCATGTGTTTGGATAGATTACATCATTTGTTTCCCATGAAAACCCATTGTAGCAATAGTTACAGCGATATCAGGCATATGGTATTCACCATAATGCTGTCGATGTATGAGATTTTATGACGTAGGATACAGGCATGTTTGTTCGAAACCTTGATGACGTGGCGGCCACGGAATTTTTTGTGAACTGGGGCAACGGCACCAGCCACCGGCTGCTCACAGAGGCAGACGGTATGGGTTTTACGGTATGCCATACGGTTGTGCGGGCGGGCAGTGAATCAAAGCTGCATTACCGAAATCACCTGGAAGCCTGTTACTGCATTGCCGGCAAGGGCGAAGTGGAAGATATGGACGGTCGGGTTACGCCTGTGCGTGTCGGCGACATCTACGTGCTCGACCAGCATGATCAACATTACCTGCGCGCCAGTAACGATCAGGATCTGATTCTGGTCAGCGTCTTCAACCCGCCGCTGCGGGGCGATGAGGTGCACGACCTCAAAGGCAACACTGGTTCGGCTTACTGATTTGGGTTGCACAGTTGGTGCAATCTGTCCGTTGTCCGAATAGACAAATCTCGTCAACCCGTCATTGTTTACTTCATCATGTCGCCAGGATGAACATTGAAGTTTAACGCGCCTCCGCAAGTCATGTATGCTGCATTTCAAACTCTTGTTCCCGTGTGGTGACGAGACATGATGCAAAACGCAACAGGACCTAATCAGTGTTTGGCGAAGACAATTCAGATTTAAGGGAATTCTATGAACAGCTACCGCTGGGTGTGTGCGTTGAGGACTACTCCGGCGTTAAACGAAAGTTGGACCGCCTCCTCAGTGAGGGCATCCAGAATCTGGAGCAGTTTTTTCGCGACAATCCGGAAACTCTGTTCGACGTTATGTGGGAGATTGAAACCACTGATGTTAACGACGCCCTGCTCAGAATGTTCAGGGTCAACTCGCTCCAGGAATACATGGACCTGGACGATGACATCTCGCATTGGAAAGATACCACCGACTGGGCTGAATTCTACACGATGGAATTCGTGGATTTCGCTGCCGGTAATCCACATTTTGGTGAGTACAGAGATTTGGCTGCAGACGGATCGCCCATTATATCCAGTTGTGTTGCGTGGATACCTTCAGAGCATCAGGATACCTGGTCCGTTGTGATCACAACACATGAGGATATTACGGAGCGAAAGAAAGCAGAAGAGGCGCTTTCGGCGGCATTGGCGAGCGTTGAACAGTCCAATCAGGCCAAATCAAGTTTTCTCGCACACATGAGCCATGAACTGCGTACGCCGCTTAATGCCATAACCGGATTTTCTCAATTGATGACCACCGAAGTATTCGGGACACTTGGTCACCCGAAATATCATGAATATGCGCAGGACGTACTCGGAGCAGGCGAGCATCTTGTAGCGGTCATAAATGACATTCTGGACATTGCCAAAATTGAGGCCGGAAAGATCGACTTTAGTCCAACCAGCTTCCCCCTGCATCTGGCCATTGAAGATTGCGTCAACCTGGTGAAGGTCCAGCAATTGGGTCTCCCGCACAGGGTACGTATCGATGAGACAAACTTGCTATGCGACATTTTTGCGGACGATCGGATGTTCAGACAGATTTTGCTGAATGTTCTTTCCAATGCCAACAAGTTTACGCCTGACGATGGTCACATTACGGTAACGACAGCACGCGGTGACAGAGACAGCATCGTTGTCAGCATCACAGATACGGGTTCTGGTATCGCGCCGGAAGACATTGCTACGGTCCTGGAGCCGTTTGGTCAGGTCAGGACAAATGCCCAGGTGTCTCATCATGGTACAGGTCTCGGTCTTCCATTGTGTAAAAAGATGATGGAACTGCATGGTGGCGCATTGGAACTGACCAGCGAAGTGGGTGTCGGTACCACAGTAGCTGTCACGTTTCCAAGTCAGCCTGTTTAGCTTTGCCGGCGTGAGTTGACATGTCGCCTTTGGGCCCTGAACAGGCATTTCCGATGGTCTGCCAGCACGCCTGCAACCAGTGGTAGGCGGACATCGTTTGGGCGATCTGCCTCGTGTAGTGTTTGGAGATGCTATAGCAACGTAAGGAGAGGCCTTGCAATAGGTCTCCAGTATTACTTATTGGCGAAGGCCTGCAGTCTGTGACCGCCACATAGGAAAGTCTTGAATTTCTAGATATTGTACCAATATGAATGAGTGTCGCCAGTTCAAGAGAAAATCATGATGTCACGACAGAACATTGAGTTACCGAAGATCGGGCACTGGGAATTGATCGCGGAATCCGGCGAACTTTTTTGGTCAGAAGAAGTCTATCATATACACGGCCTTGAAATCAGTGCCGAGATAGACGTGGATGCCGCCATTAACGCTTATCACCCAGATGATCGTGGCAAAGTTGCGGAGTATGTGCGGAGAGCCATTGAGGAGAAGGAAGACTTTCAATTCAATCTTCGGCTCATCAGAACCGACGGCACACTTCGACATGTGCTCGCCACAGGAATTGTCCGACTCGACCAGAATGGCGCGGTTCGTACTGTCTTTGGTATTTTCCAAGACATCACAGAGCATAAAGAGACTGAAAAGGCGTTGCAAGAAAGTGAAGAACGCCTCCGCAGCGTCATCGATAACTCGCCAACATCAATTTCCCTGAAGAACACCGATGGCGAATACCTTCTGGTGAACAGGAAATGGCACGAATGGTTTAATCCGGATGATCGGGATGTTGTTGGCAAAACGGCACATGATTTGGATCCAATTGACGTCGCCGACAATATCATGACCCAAACCCGCAAGGTTATAGAGAACGGAGCCACCAACTCGCGAGAGGCGCGGGTACCCAAAGTTGACGGCACTATAATGACCGCCATATTGCAAAATTTTCCGGTGTTTGACGACAGTGGCCAGATCATCGCCATCGGCGGGATCAATAGTGATATCACTGAACTCAGGCAGGTGGAAGAAGCTGCCAAAGATACCCAAGCCCGGCTCAACAAGGCGGCCGAGATGGCGGAGCTGGGTTACTTCGTTTGGGACACAAAAATGGACCGATGCAGCTTCTGTTCGGAAGAGTATGCAAGTTTCCACGGTGTTTCTGTGGATGAGTACCTTGAAGGTGCATCAGGCCTCGACGGCCCCTTTTCATTCACCCACCCGGAAGATCG
>JAJFID010000110.1 GCA_021775325.1 Rhodospirillales bacterium | reverse complement strand
TGGCGAAAGTTGTGGCGCGGAAACTGTATAGGTGTCGCTCGGCCTTCAGACACTCTGCAGGTTGCCGAGGTCATTCGGTTGTGTGCAGACGCAAACATCCCAGTGACACCACAAGGCGGCAACACCGGTCTTGTGGGTGGTGGTGTCCCCAATGGGGGGATTGTGCTGTCAACACAGCGACTCAATCAGATACGAGCAGTTGATTCCGCTAACCATACCATGGTCGTCGAAGCCGGATGCATCCTTGCCGATATTCAACACGCCGCTCAGGAGGCAGGCCTGCTTTTCCCCCTCAGCCTCGGCGCAGAGGGCACGTGCCAGATCGGCGGAAACCTGTCGACAAATGCGGGCGGTGTCGGTGTTTTGCGTTACGGCAATGCGAGAGATCTCGTCCTGGGAATAGAAGTGGTCCTGCCTGATGGTCAAATTCTCGATAACATGGCAGGACTTCGGAAAGACAACACAGGATATGATCTGAAACACTTGTTCATGGGCGCAGAAGGTACTCTCGGTGTTATCACGGCAGCGACGCTAAAGCTGTTTCCGCAACCATATTCCAGAGAAACGGCATTGATTGCGCTCTCATCCCTGGACGCTGCGTTGGATCTGTTTTGTAGCTTGCGAAAATTGAGTGGCGATTGTCTTAGCGCATTCGAACTAATCAACCGACAATCCTATACGTTGGTTGAGACGTACTTTCCACAGCACGGTGGAATATTTGAAGGTGATTATCCTCAATATGCACTGGTCGAACTCACCAGCGCTCGACACGACGATAACCTCCGCGCAGTGATTGAAGAATGCGTGACTCCTTTCCTGGACAATGGCCTAGTGCCGGACGCTATGATCGCAGAGAACGAAGGCCATGCAGCGGCGTTCTGGCATATTCGTGAATCGATCCCGGAAGCACAGATTTTGGCTGGCACCAGCATCAAACATGATGTTTCTGTACCTGTTTCTGCTGTTCCGGCTTTTATCTCACGTGCTAGCGAGGCTGTGTCCAACCGGCTGGAAAACGTCCGAATTGTCGCATTTGGACATATGGGGGACGGGAACATTCACTTTAACCTAAGTCAACCAACAGACATGGATGGCTCGGCGTTTCTCTCCATGTGGGATGAATTTGTTCGCATCGTTCATGATATTGTCATGGATATGGACGGCAGTTTCAGTGCCGAACACGGAATCGGGATTTTGAAACGCGGTGATCTTGCTAGATACGGTTCGCCCACGAAAAATAGATTGATGTCCGTCATCAAAAACGCTGTCGATCCACAGGGTATAATGAATCCTGGAAAAGTGATACCTGATTGACGAAACAGACAGACGTTATGAGGCCAGCATAGAAACGTTGAATATCTGCCGTTTCCATTAACCATAATATGCCTTAATCCTTGATTTTTCTCACTTTATCTTCCACGTTGCCAACTATTCAGGTTTGGGTGCATGCAGGCATCGGTTCTATGGATATCTGGCCCCCAGTCACGGTGTCGCAGATGATTCACGCATGTTTGGATTCCTGGAGGGGCATTGTGTTCGGATATCGCTGATGGTGATTCGGTTTAAAAAAACCCCCTGATTGTTTTGGATTAAGATTGATGCGCGTTTCACTCACCATGTTCATATACATCGGACGTCAGTTCCTTGGAAATTTTCTGGGACTGCTCGCCGTTATCATGCTGATTGTCCTGCTGTTCGATGTCATAGAATTGTTACGGCGCGCACATAGTCATACAGATACTTCATTTTCACAAATCCTTGAAATGGCCGCACTCAAACTTCCGTTCATGTGCCAGCAAGTCTTTCCGTTTGCAGCGCTTTTTGGCTGCATGCTAACGTTTTGGCGACTTGCAAGACACCATGAACTGGTTGTGACCCGTGCCGCCGGAATTTCTGTTTGGCAGTTTCTTTTGCCGGTTATCACGGTGAGTCTTTGTCTGGGAATATTTCAGATGGCAGCGTTAAACCATCTGGCGTCAAAAACTTTGGCTCAGTATGAAAAACGAGAGGCTTTGATGCTGAAAGGTACCCAAAATCTGCTGGCCCTCTCACGCTCAGGCATCTGGCTTCGACAAGCAAACCCACAAGGCCAAGCAGTTATTCGCAGTTCTCGTATTACCACTGAAGACGATGAAATCACGCTCTATAACGTCACAGTGTTCATGTATAGAGGTAACGATACATTTTACCAACGAATTGACGCAGATTCTGCTGTGCTTGAGGACGGGTTTTGGCAAATCAGACAAGCATGGTTGCAAAAACCCGAGGAAACGCCGTCACTCGAAGATACTGTTTGGCTGGAGACAGATCTCACATTTAACAGTATCCAGGATAGCTTTGCCCCACCCGAAACGATGTCGTTCTGGGCATTGCCAGGGTTTATTGAGAATCTTGAACAGGCAGGTTTTTCGGCGATACGACACCGCCTATACCTGCACTCTCTTATCGCGTCGCCGCTACTGATGTGTGCCATGGTACTCATCGCGGCGACGTTCACGCTTCGTTACAACCGACGTGGCAGTACAACATTTGTCATCGCGGGCGGTGTAATGACAGGCTTTGTACTGTATTTTTTTGCCGATCTCATTTTCGCTCTCGGCCAGTCAGATACGATTCCTGTTGTTTTGGCTGCGTGGACACCATCGGGTGTCGCTACACTTCTTGGATTAGCAACTTTGCTGCATCTGGAAGATGGATAAGCACATGATATTTGGTGTATCCAGGCGTCCATTGGCAGTTTGTCGTTTACTGGCCGCCGGCTGTGTGTTCGCTGTTGTTTACCTGATCGGAACATCAGCAGTTGCGGCCCAGGATGCGGAGCTACCAATAAGCTTTAGCGCTGATGAGATGGATATGGACCAAGAACTCGGTATCGTTGTTGCCCGTGGCAACGTGGAAGTTGTTCATGATGGCCGTACCCTCATTGCGGATGTAATCAGTTATAATCAAAAAATGGATGTATTGACGGCAACGGGCAATGTTACGTTATTAGAGCCGTCGGGCGATGTCACATTTGCACAATACATAGAACTGGATGGAAGCTTTAAGAACGGCATCATTGAAGACATTCGCATGATACTAAGTGATCGCTCTCGCATTGCGGCAAACGGTGGTCGTCGGGTTGATGGTGACCTTGATCTACGAAAAGCTGTGTATTCCCCCTGCGAGCTTTGCAGTGATGACCCCGACCGACCACCGTTGTGGCAGGTCAAGGCCGTTAGAGTTGTTCATGATAGCTCCAGAAAAGTTGTCGAGTATACAGACGCGTGGTTGGAAATTGCAGGAGTACCTGTTTTTTACACGCCATTTCTGTCTCACCCGGACCCCACAGTTAAACGAGAAAGTGGTTTTCTTACCCCGGTGTTTGGAAGCTCTACAGACCTCGGTACAACATTAAAAACACCCTATTTCTGGAATATTTCTGAGCATTCCGATGCGACGTTTACGCCCGCCGTGTATTCAGACCAGGGTGTCGGGCTGGAAGCTGAGTACCGCGAACGATATTTCGATGGTGAAATTGAGTTGGCCGGCAGTGTAGCGAATGATGATGATCAGGGCATTCGTGCGCATATTGACAGCTTCGCCAGATTCGATATCGATAAGACCTATCGATGGGGTGTTGATGTCGAACGTGCGAGCGATGACACCTATCAACGTCGATATGGAATTGCGAGCGAGCGTACACTAACGAGTAACATTTTCGCGGAAGGCTTTAGAAAGAGAAATTACTTCCGAGCGGACGCGTTTGCATTTCAAGGATTGCGTGCTGGTGTTGACAATGACGAGACTCCGTTCGTTGCGCCCCTAGTCGAGTTTCAGCATGTCGGAAATCCAGGGCGTTATGGCGGCAGAACCAATCTCGATGCATCTGTCGCCATGCTGTCCCGCAAGGACGGCACTGACTCCTACAGGGTTTCTCTCCGCCCAGAGTGGGAGACCAATTATGTGTCAGCGATCGGTGAGACTTACCGATTGGGCGTGAGTTTGAATGCTGATGGGTACTATGTCAGCGATTTTACACCTGAAGATGCGACATCGGAATTCGATGGTATGACAGGGCGGTTGTTTCCACAGGTCAAACTCGATTGGGGCATGCCACTTGTCCGGGATAGCGGAACCGTTCAGCAGGTATTTGAGCCACTGGCTTCATTTATCGTTGCGCCCAATGGCGGCAACCCGGACGATATTCCCAACGAAGATAGTCAGGAGTTTGAGTTTGACGAATCAAGTCTGTTTAGATCAAGCCGTTTTGCGGGCAATGACCAGATCGAAGGTGGAACCAGGATAGATTACGGAGCTAAATGGGGTGTCTATGGTGAAGCCGGCGGCTTCACTTCGGTTTTCGCTGGTCAAAGTTATCGGTTGCGCGAAGACAGCACATTTGCTGCTGGCTCAGGTCTGGATGAACATCTTTCCGACTTCGTCACGAAGATACAAGTTTCACCAAATCAATATTACTCGTTATTGTATCGTGCACGCTTGGACAAAGAAGATCTTACTTTTGAACGTAGCGAACTCTCCTTGTCTGCTGGAGCATCTCTTCTAAACGTATCTTCCCAGTATCGGATGTTCAAGAAACAGACTGGCAGTGAATTTGATGATCGCGAGGAAATTACACTGACTGTAAGTTCTCAATTGTCTGAAAATTGGTCGAGTTCGTTTTCATGGCTCCACGATCTAGAGGATGGACAGACACGTAGCCTCGGACTCGGTGCCGTTTATGAGGA
>JAJFID010000109.1 GCA_021775325.1 Rhodospirillales bacterium | reverse complement strand
TATGGAGATGTCACGCGGCCTCAGTGTGCGCTTTTTTATGCTGGATAATCCCTATCGCATCGTGCTGGATTTCCCTGAACTTGGATGGCAATTGCCAGCATACCCGCTGCCCGAGGCAACGG
The DNA here is from genome assembly GCA_021775325.1 of Rhodospirillales bacterium. GTDB lineage: Bacteria > Pseudomonadota > Alphaproteobacteria > Rhodospirillales > Casp-alpha2 > JABJGO01. Next base: position 5,624 of record JAJFID010000109.1, on the reverse strand, counting down.
GTGTTTACAAGACCATGCGGTACGGGTTGTACCAACCGGGCCAGTCACGGGTCGTCGTGGAAACCACTACGCCGGTCGGCGTGCAATCGGCATTCTATCTGTCGCCAATCAGTGATGGTTCCCAACGTTTGGTAATTGATCTGGTCCAGATCACGCGACAGGAATTCCTGGCCAGCCTGAATTCGTCCATGCCTGTTGAACCGACCGGTGTGGGATATGCGAGTGATGTTGTTTCTGTTGCTGAAACTGCCGTTGTCGCCCCCGTCAACGACGTAGATTCTTCGCCAACAGTCTCTGCGCAGCCTGATGTTCCTGTCGCGAATCAGACCATTGATGGTGTGATTATGACTCCGAAGCCAAAACCAGCAATCCCGTCCATCACCAGACGCGTTATCGTGCTGGATGCCGGTCACGGCGGGGCTGATCCAGGTACTATTGGCGGCTCGGGTGTATACGAAAAGCACATCACCATTGCGGCGGTTCGAATTTTCAAGGAACACCTTGAGAGCACAGGCCGTTATTCAGTGGTTTTGACTCGTGACCGGGATATCTTCATTCCCCTGCGCGAGCGCGTTGCTGCTGCCAGGCGGGCTGGCGCCGAACTGTTCATTTCCGTTCATGCCGATTCAATCAAGAATCGCGCCATCAGCGGTGCATCGGTTTACACGTTGTCTGAAAAAGCTTCGGATAAAGAAGCTGCTCTGCTGGCTGAAAAGGAAAATAAGGCAGATTTGATCGCCGGCATGGATTTTTCGACAGATGATAAACTGCTCACCGGAATCCTTATTGACCTGTCACAGCGTGATGCCATGAATCAGGCAGCACGATATGCCAATTTACTGGTCAAGGATTTGCAACGGACGTCAAAGGTCTTGTCCCGCGCGCACAGATTTGCGGGATTTGCTGTGCTAAAGGCACCTGACGTGCCCTCAGTCCTCATCGAGTTGGGGTTCCTGTCAAACGCTACTGATGAAAAAAATCTTCGCTCAAAAGCCTATCTGAGAAAGGTTGCCCAGGCGCTGCTCGCGTCCACAGACAGCTACTTTGCGCGAATTCAGCAGGCCAACGTTAATTAGGCGATGATCGCCCTTGTTTTGCCCGAATTGATCACCAAGTTAAGATTGTCAGACTTGAACAGTCACCGTGCGTAACGCAAACTGTCCGTGAACAATGTTTAGAGCTCTCTTCATAACCCTGTTGTTGCTCATCCTGCTTGGCGCCGGTGTCGGTGCTGGTGGGCTGTATGTCTTCTATCGATATGGCAGCGGATTGCAGGACTACAACCAACTGGCGACCCATGACCCAGATGTCATGACACGCATTCATGCGGGTGACGGACAGTTACTGGCGGAATACGCCATTGAGCGGCGCGTGTTTGTCCCGCTTACGGCATTGCCACCGAGGACCATTCAGGCTTTCATAGCCGCCGAGGATCAGAACTTCTTTCAGCACTCCGGGATTGACCTGACGGGCGTTGCCCGGGCCATCATCATCAATCTGAAGAACATTGGTAAAGGGCGGCGTCTGGTCGGTGCATCGACGATCACTCAGCAGGTTGCCAAAAACTTCCTGTTGACCAACGAGGTGTCATGGGAACGCAAAGTCAAAGAAGCCATTCTTGCCCTTCGTATCGAAAAGGCATTTTCGAAAGAACGCATACTCGAACTTTACTTGAACGAGATCTACCTGGGTTTTCAGTCATATGGTGTTGCCGCCGCTGCCCTGAACTATTTTGATAAATCGCTGGACGAACTCAGCATCGCCGAGACGGCGTATCTGGCTGCATTGCCCAAGGCACCCAACAATTATCACCCGACTAAAAAACGCGAGGCGGCCATCGCCCGCAGAGACTGGGTTATCGGCCGTATGCTGGACGAACGGTTTATTTCGCCCGAGCAGGCTGAGCAGGCCATTGCCGAGCCGCTCGTTGTGGTCGCCCAACGGCGGGAAACGGAATTCGTAAAGGCAGATTATTTTGCCGAACGCGTGCGGCAGGAACTGGTGGACCTTTACGGGGACGATAAACTCTACACGGGCGGGTTATCTGTTCGCTCGACACTGGATCCACGTCTGCAGGACATCGCCGACCGTACACTGCGTCACGGGTTGGAACGGTATGATTTCAGGCATGGCTGGCGCGGCCCGCTTGGTGTCGCGCCGGAAGGTGTGGATTACATCACTGCCATAAATAACTTCGAGCCGCCGCCAGGCATGTTTGATCGCAAGGCCGCAATAGTGATGAGTATGGATGACAGGGGCGTCAACATTCTGTTCCCCGGTGCAAATGAGGGGTACATTCCACTGCAGGAAATGACCTGGGCACGGGCCTGGGCCGAGGGCGAAAAACTGGGTGAACCGGTGTCAAGGCCTTCGCAGGTGTTGTCGGTGGGTGATTTCATTTCTGTCCGTCCTGAAATCCAGGCACCCGAAGTTGATGGTGTTGCAGGCGTATTGTATCCACCGAACACCTATGGTCTCAGTCAGATTCCCGATGTTGCGGGTGCGGTCATCGCGCTGGATCCACACACGGGCCGAATTCTCGCCATGACAGGTGGTTATGATTTTGAACGAAGCGAGTTCAATCGCGCAACCCAGGCCCTGCGCCAGCCGGGTTCTGCATTCAAGCCGTTTGTGTACCTGGCTGCGTTGGAATCCGGGTACACCCCGTCAACGCTCATCCTTGATGCTCCGTTTGTGATTGACCAGGGCGTCGGTTTGCCGAAATGGCGACCGGCCAACTACACCAAAAAATTCTACGGTCCCAGCACCATGCGTCTGGGTATCGAAAAATCGCGAAATCTTATGACCGTCCGACTGGCCCAGGCCGTCGGTATGGACACGGTTGCAGAGTATGCGCAACGTTTTGGAATCGTTGACCAGATGCCAGAGCAACTGGCCATGTCTCTGGGGGCCGGAGAAACATCCCTGCTCAAGCTTACTACTGCGTACGCCATGTTGGTCAACGGTGGGCGCAGAATCGAACCTTCATTCATTGACCGTATTCAGGACCGAAACGGGTTGACCGTTTTCCGCCATGATCTTCGTGAATGCCCGGGGTGTGATGCGTTGTTCTGGACCGGGCAGGGCGTGCCCCAGTTGCCGGACAACAGGGAAGTTCTGGCTCAACCGGGAACCGCCTATCAGATCGTTTCTATGCTTGAAGGCGTGGTGCAGAGAGGCACGGGGCGGCGGATCAAAGCCCTGGGAAGACCGCTTGCTGGCAAGACGGGTACTACTAACAATCAGGTGGATACCTGGTTTGTCGGTTTTGCGCCTGATCTGGCTGTCGGTGTATTTGTCGGATTCGATCAACCGCGCGGGCTTGGATTCCGGGAAACGGGCTCATCTGTGGCGGCACCAATATTCAAGGACTTTATGGAGGAAGCGTTGGCTGGAGAGCCGGCAATTCCGTTCCGTATTCCACCAGACCTGCGGCTTGTACGTATTAATGGATCAACCGGCGCGCCGGCAGTTCCCGGCGACGAAAACGTTATTCTTGAAGCCTTCCTGCCAGGCACAGCGCCCAGTGGTGAATCGCAATTGCTGGCGGGTGATGGTTACACGCCCGGGTTCTCGGGTACGGGGCAGACAGTTGGTAGTGGCACGCCGTCGTCAGGTACGGGCGGACTTTACTAAGGCCCTGCAATGCAAATGTGGCTTGTGGTACGACTGCCATTTCGCTAGACAGCATGGACAATTCAAACACGTGTGACGAGGTTCCCATGCGGGCGGAGATCGAGGCGTTTTCCAGTGAAATCAAGCAGTCAATGGCGCTGCTGAGGAGGCATCTTTGACTACGACAATGCTGTCAGACGTCTGGATGAGTTAAACGCTTTATCCGAAGATCCGGCGCTCTGGGAGAACCCGGACAAGGCCCAGGCGATTATGCGCGAACGCAACCAGATCGAGGCCGGGCTCAAGGAAGTGCATGACATTGAAAATGCCCTTTCCGATAATCTGGAACTCATTGAAATGGGTGAGGCCGAGGGTGATGAAGACATCATCACGGAAGCCGAGAAGATTATTGAGGGGCTTCGCAACCAGTCGGCAAAAGCCGAACTAAAAACCCTGTTATCAGGTGAAGCCGATGGCAATGACTGCTATCTGGAAGTCCACGCTGGCGCCGGTGGTACCGAGGCGCAGGACTGGGCCGAGATGCTGCTGCGCATGTATGCCCGCTGGTCAGAGGCTCACGGCAACAAAGTGGAATGGCTTGAAGAAAGCGCTGGCGAGGAAGCCGGTATCAAGTCGGCGACATTAAAGATTTCCGGCGAGAATGCCTACGGCTGGCTGAAAACGGAAAGCGGTGTGCACAGGCTGGTCAGAATTTCGCCCTATGATTCCAACGCTCGCCGCCACACGAGTTTTGCCTCGGCCTGGATATTTCCGGTTATTGATGACTCCATTGATATCGAGATTGAGGAAAAAGACCTGAGGATCGATACCTACCGGGCATCCGGCGCGGGTGGTCAGCACGTTAACCGGACGGATAGTGCTGTGCGTATTACCCACGAACCCTCGGGGATCGTGGTGCAGTGTCAGAACGACCGTTCACAGCACAAGAACCGGGCGACTGCCATGAGCATGCTGAAAGCCCGTTTGTACGAGGCCGAACTGCAACGCCGAGAAGAGGCGGCCCACGCCGAACACGAAGCAAAAAGCGACATCGGCTGGGGCCACCAGATCAGGTCCTACGTTCTGCAGCCTTACCAGATGGTCAAGGATTTGCGAACCAACGTGGAAACCTCCAACACCCAGGCTGTTCTGGATGGAGATATAGACGACTTCCTGGCTGCTGCCCTGGCGCAGCGTGTTAAGGGATCTGATGAAGAGTGAACAGTGCCGAACGGCGCGTTACATCTGCTGACATGCGGGCAACTGCGTGGCCGGGAGTCGATAAATCCGAAACGATAGGCCGTGTAAAGGTTTCCAACCGCCAATACACCGATAAATTCCGACAATGCAGCGGGCACTTCTCGTGCGACAAGGTGCCCAATGTTATGGCAGGGATTGTATCCAACATGCAGGAATGTGGCCCCACAGCGACTTTGAAGAGTATTTGCCAGGAGGTCTCCGGCAAGGATGACGTCAGGCCATGGTGTTTTCCCAACCAGTTCGTCATTGCGGGTTCTATCCGCCTTTGATACATGATGTGCCATGCCCAAAAGATTAACCGAAAAATCGCAGACAATATTGGTGTTTTCGCTGCTGGTGGCGGTGAAGATTGTCGGCCTCGCGGTTTACGGGCCAATTTTTCTGCCCGACGGCTCGAACTTCATCAACTTTGCAGACATCATTCTGCAGAATGATTCCTGGCTCCTTGATATTGGCATCGAACATGACCTGTGGATGGCGACGTCATTTCCGGCGATCGGTTATCCGTTAGTCATTATGGTTGCAAAGATTATTGCTGGCGAGGGTTGGTCCTGGTTGGTCGTAGGTTTCCAACTCGGCTTGTCGATGGTTTCGACTTTGTTTGTGTTTGTTTGACGTCAGCGCCTATGGAACAGATTAGCGGTATTGCATAAGAGAGGATTTCTGGTTCATCGTAATGACCCGAAGGGGAATGAAGATGAGACAGAAATCGCAGACAAGACAGACAGGTGCAGCCAAGGTAATCAAGG
>JAJFID010000108.1 GCA_021775325.1 Rhodospirillales bacterium | reverse complement strand
CGGCGAAGATAAAGGTTGGGATTTCACGTTAATCCTAACGCCGTAACCGGCGGTCACCCACAGTTGTTGCGAAGACGTTCGCGCTCCATGGTATTGCGCACGTTTGTCGATGCATTTGGGAATTCACCGGCAAGTTTGGTGAATGCCGCGCATGCTTCAGCTTGTTTCCCCAGGTTGCCTAGCGCCATCCCCAGTTTCAACAATGTATCGGGCGCTTTTGGTCCGTCTGGTGCCGCTCGGTAACCTTCAAAAAACACTTCGGCGGCACGGACAAATTCTGACCGCACATAAAATGTTTCGCCCAGCCAGTATCGGGCATTCGCGGCGAGCGGATTGTCCGGGTGCTGGTTTACGAATGTTTGCAGGGCGATCGCGGCATCGTCATATTTCGCCTGCCGTAACAGGCCAAATGCCTGGGTGTACTGATCCTGCGGACTCATCAGTAAATCAGGATCCGTTACTGTCGGCGCGACCATCGCCGATTCCACGATGCCGGTTGCCTGAGTGCCGCTTTCGTTTGCGACACCAACAGTCTGGGTGTCAGCAGCGGTCGTTTCGGACCCAGCGGTCTGCGCCGCAGGATCGGCACTGGTAATCTGTTGCAGTTCCGACTCCGTGATCGTGCCCAAAACGCCATTACTGGACTGAGTCATGACCTGGGTGACGTCGCCCGCCGGCGCAACCGTTGAAAGCTGAGGTAATGTGGCCTCGGCGGACTGCGACATTTCCGATTGCATGTCGACACCTGCACTGGGGGTGCCGTTAAATTTGCGCTCCAGTTCCGACAAGCGGAAATCAACGTCCGTAATCAGCTTATCCAAGGCCGTGGACAGTTCAAAAATCCGATGATCCAGACCCTCAACAGTGCCGGTTGCAGCACGAACATCATTCTCAAGCGAGGTGATGCGCGCGTCAATCCTGGCCACGCCAGCACCATTGAGCACACTGCTAGCAGTCAGGTTTGAGTCCTGACCCGTCTCGATTACCGCGCCGTCCCCTCGGGAAATCTGCGTATTGAGTGTTCTGATATCGCGTTCAAGACGCTCTATACGATCAAGCAGTGCCTGCACGTCCTGACTGGCAGCCGGAAATGAGATCAATGACAATCCGAGGACAAACACAATTATGGTGAATTTGGTCGATGGAATCAGCAAACCAGGAAACACACCGGACTTGCCCCTACGCAACTGCTTCATCACTAACCCTCTGCTGATATTCCGTTTCCAACTACTATAGCAGAAAACAGGCAAAAATATGGCGCTACCGGGTAAGTGCTCGACTACCCATGCAACGCCATATTGGAACCTCATGAAGTGCTGGGATTAACTACCAGCGCCTTCAACAGTTGTAACCGAACGACGGTTCTGGCTCCAGGCTACATCATTGGAGCCCATCGCCACCGGGCGTTCCTCACCATAAGAAACAGTGCGGATGCGATCAGGTGAAACGCCTAACGCAACGAGATAATCTTTCGCCGCATTTGCACGACGCTCGCCCAGCGCGAGGTTGTACTCGCGTGTGCCGCGTTCATCACAATGTCCTTCGATTGCAACACGGACACCCGGATTAGCGGACAGCCAGGCGGCCTGACGCTCAAGCGTGGAGCGCGAAACGTCATTCAGATCAAAACGATCAAAATCAAAGTAGACACGTGCACCGACATTGACCACCAGGTCCGCTTCGGAACCCGGCATAATGCCAACAGGAGCGTCAGTATCTGCAGCAGCAGAGGTGGTTTCGCTGGAATCACCACTGCTGTCCATCGTAGCATCTTCTTCCGGCATTGTTTCGCAAGCAGCGACCAACGCTACGGCAGCGATTACGCCAAGAATATTGAAACGCATAGTATCCCCCTCGTATCAGGAGTTGTGGTTGACGAGAACACCATGAACTTCAACGCATCTTCGCGACGGGTATACCCGTTGGTGTCTTATGTGGTTGTCTTACTGGCTAAAGTAACTGAATCCAAGTACTTTTTTGTGTATTTCTCATGTATGTGATCATAATCACAATAGTTTTATCAGTTGTGTGTACCAGATACCTATGGGTTCAGGGGTGACCATGCCGGGTCCGAGGCATCGCACAACGTTGTAACTTCACGCTCGTTGTGACCCGTCAGGTCAATTGTAAACAGCCTTGAGCGCCCTCCGGTACCATCATCATTGGTCCGTTCCTTGCGAAAAAACATCAAAACACGACCGTTGGGAGCCCATGTCGGTGCTTCGATCTTGAAATCCTCTGCAAGTAAACGTTCGCCCGTACCATCCGGGCGCATGACGCCAATAAAGAAACGTCCACCCTGCAACTTTGTAAACGCGATCAGATCGCCACGAGGGGACCAAACCGGGGTCGCATATCGCCCCTTTCCGTGACTTATTCGGCGTACATTACCACCATCAGCGCCCATGACATACAGTTGTTGCGCGCCACCCCGGTCAGAGTTGAACACCACGAACTTGCCATCGGGTGAAAGGCTGGGTGACGTATCGATGCCTGAATGACGGGTGAGCTGTTTATCCTGCCGGGTCCGCAGATCGAGCGTATAGATATCCGAATTGCCATCCTTGGCCATACTCATAATGACCGTGGAGCCGTCATATGAGAACCGCGGCGAAAATGTCATGCCGGGGAAATCGCCGACCACTTCCTGATGCCCGGTATCAATATTAAAAATGTACACCCTCGGTACATTTCCGTGATAGGACATGTACGTAATTTCCTGCAACGTTGGCGAAAACCGCGGCGTCAAAACAAGCGAAGATCCGTCCGTCAGATACCGACGGTTTTCGCCATCCTGATCCATTATGGCCAGCCTCTTGCCAAATGGGTTCAACGGTGTTGTTCCACGGCATGAACCAGTGGCGCTTTGCTGAGCGATATAAACGATCCGGGTATCGAAATATCCGTCTTCACCGGTAAGCCGTTTGTAAATGGCATCCGCTATGATATGAGCGACCCGGCGCCAGTTATCGGGGACCGTAAAATATGCCAGTCCAATCATCTGCTGTTCGGCAAAGACGTCCCACAGACGAAACTCTATGCGCAGTCTTCCATCATCGACAATCTCTGCCCGCCCCTGGACCAGAGCCTGAACGTCAATCACACGCCAGTCACCAAACCGGGGCACGGAGTTCATGGATTCTGCGGTCTGGATAAACGCCCTGGAATCCGCCGGTTTGAACAGGCCCGAACGCTCTAGGTCCATGGCGATGACATCAGATATGCTCTTGCCAAAGTTCGCCTCATCGACCGTCGTACCGATGAACTTGGTGACCGCGATGGGTAACGGCTCAACTGTGCCGCGGGTGATATCAATCTTTAGCTCAGCATGGGCATTGCTGGTCAACACCACGACCGCCAACAATACCGCGAACGAGCCCAGCAACCGTCGGGTCCACATTTTACTGCTCAATGGCATAATCCTGAAATAAATTGTCTGGCGCATTTCTAAAGCATGTCCTGTGGATTGAAGTTTAAAGTCATGGTCCGCCATTGATCATACTGGTCTAACGGTAATGGCAAGGGCTGACAACGGGGATTCTTTGTGGCCCGCAGTGCGCTTTCCGCAGCAGCGCGGAAGAAGTTGTCGGTCATCGCCAGTTCCATATCGATTATCAGTGAGTTTCGCACTGTCGCATCAGGGTTCATATCAACGCGTATGGCGATGATAAGGTTTTCCGCATCCTTGGCACCAGCCGGGACAATCCAGCACTTACGCAATTGTGCGGCAACAGCTTCATGGACGCTGATTGATATGGGTTTCGACGTGTCAGTCGGCTTGGTAGATTGAATTTTGAGCGCTTGCGCAATTTGTTCATCGAAACTCAAAGCTCCGTCATCTTCAACCTCTTCTTCCGACGTTTCCACGGGTGGCGGCTGCTCATTCTTGAGGTCGGTGATGGTTTTTAGAACCGAAGCAAACGGATCCGGCGGTTCCGGCTTTCGCTGGGGTGTTACTGATGCCAACACGCTTGGCGGCGGGGCGGGTTCCGGCTCGGGTTCAGCCACGGGTTCCGGCTCGGGTTCGGGTTCCGGCTCGGGTTCTGGCTCCGGTACCAACGCAGCGACTTCGGGTTCAGGCTCCGGTGCGGGTTCCGGTTCCGGTGCGGGCTCGGGTTCGGGTGCTGGCTCCGGTTCGGGTAACGCTGGCGGGGGAACAGGCTCCGGGTCCGGCTCTGGAGGTGGAGCGGGTTTCGGCTCTGGCACCGGTTCTTCTTCGGGCTCCGGTTCCGGTGTTGGTGCAGGCGCATTTGTTTCCTGAGCGATGGTGACAATCTCAACGACAATGATATCGTCCACCGCGCCAATATCCGACTGCAGATGAGGTATGGCCAGATAGGCCGATCCAACGACAGCGATATGGAACAGAACAGAAAACACAAAGCTCCGGTGAAAGGCAGTCATCGCCGTCAGTTTTCCTCCGGCTTTGGCGCAGCGGTGATCAACGCAACCCTGGAGTAACCGGCGGCGTTGATTGTTCCCATTACTTCCATGACACGACCGTAGTTAGTGGCGGAATCACCGCGGATGAAGATTCGGGCATCCGGATTGGCACCCGATATGGCATTGAGGCGCGGCACCAGAGTTTCCATCTCCACGGCGGTATCCTGCAGGAACACTGCACCATCTGCCTTGACTGTTATAGCCAACGGCTCATCACTACCCGAAATGTTGCCAGCTTGTGTTTTTGGAAGATTGACCTCCACGCCAACGGTCAACAATGGTGCCGTCACCATAAAAATGACCAGCAAAACAAGCATGACATCCACGAATGGCGTCACGTTTATCTCGCTCATGGGCATGTGCGTTGACTTGCGGTAACTGGCGGCCCCGCCGCGCCTTGGACGTCGCTGGATGGATGCAGCCATGGTCAGTTCCTGCCATCCATTTCGCGAGACAGTATGGCAGCAAACTCACCTGCAAAGGTATCAAGACGGCTCGCGTACCGATCGAGATCCTTGGAAACCTTGTTGTAGGCGACAACCGCAGGAATGGCCGCAAGCAATCCCAGTGCCGTTGCGAACAAGGCCTCGGCGATACCGGGGGCAACCACGGCCAGACTTGTATTGTGGGACTGGGCGATAGACTGGAAGCTGTTCATGATCCCCCAAACTGTTCCGAACAGTCCGACGAACGGTGCTGTCGAGCCTGTGGTCGCCAGAAACGTCAGATTTTTCTCGATTCGCTCCATTTCGCGGGTCAACGTAATCTGCATGACCCGATCAATCCGCTCGGACAGAGTGACAATGGAAACTGTCGCATCGGCGGAATTTTGTGGATTGCGACGCCATTCACGCATGGCGGCAACGAACACTGCCGACATAGGGTCTGATGGCTGGATTCCAATTCGTTCATACAGATCATCCAGCGAACCGCCCGACCAAAATGCACCTTCGAAGTCATTGGCCCGCTTGTTCAACCGCCGCATGGCCATGAACTTCTCGAATATAATGGCCCAGCACCAGACTGAGGCAAAAACGAGCAACACAATCACGGCTTTCACCACCAGATCTGCGCGCAAAAACAGCGAAATCATTGAGAAATCGTTGGCACCTACTGATCCTGCCAGCATGGCTGCATCTACTGCGTTGGATTCCATTTCCTTACCCTACCTTATACGTCGTTCTTATCATTCAGTTATGCCGCGGACCGCGCGTGCTCACGCGCCAGCGCATCCCGTATTTTGTCCGGTATACGTGTCGGCTTTCCGGCACGCGTGCCCTTCATTTGCATGCACGCCAGTCGAACCGTCAGTTCTGCGATCGTGTCTTTGTCACGCATGACAATCTGGTCCATGTCAAAAGATGCCGCGCCCAATTGTGTGACGGAAGACACGACGGTCAACGCATCATCCAGTACTGCCGGACTCAGGTACTCCACCTGGCACCGGCGAACAGCGAATGCCAGCCCGTCCTGCTCCAGCAGGGTGCCCAGTCCGAAACCCAGTTGCCGTAACATTTCCGTACGCGCCCGCTCCGCAAACCGCAAATAGTTTGCGTAATAAACAATGCCACCGGAATCGGTGTCTTCGTAATAGACACGTACAGGAAACGTACTGGCGGAAGGCAGGAACTCTTCAGGCATCGCCCTCGTCCTCCGCCTGCAGCAACTCAAACTGCTCGGTACTCTTGGGGACTTGGAGGCCCAGATGACTGTAAGCTCCGCGTGCCAGCATACGACCACGCGGTGAGCGCATGAGAAAACCCTGTTGAATCAAGTAAGGTTCAATAACTTCTTCAATGGTATCGCGTTGTTCTGACAAAGCAGCAGCCAGTGTTTCCACGCCCACCGGGCCACCACCGTAATTGTCGGCGATACAACGCAAATATCGACGGTCCATGGCATCAAGGCCTTCGGCGTCCACATCCAGCCGGTTCAACGCGGCATCTGCAGCAGCGGCATCGACCTTATCCTGGCCGTCCACCACCGCAAAGTCGCGGACCCTGCGCAGCAGCCGACCGGCTACGCGCGGCGTACCACGTGACCGGCGTGCAATTTCCATGGCCCCGTCACTCGTCAGATCGAGGCTTAACAAGCGGGCACCACGCGACACGATGAGTTCCAGTTCTTCTGGCGTATAGAAAATCATCCGCATGGGGATACCGAAGCGCTCGCGCAATGGCGTCGTAATCAGGCCGGAACGGGTGGTCGCGCCGACCAGCGTAAACTCTGGCAGATCGATGCGCACGCTGCGCGCTGCCGGTCCTTCGCCAATGACCAGATCCAGTTGGTAGTCTTCCATTGCCGGGTACAGGATTTCCTCGACCGCCGGATTGAGGCGATGAATTTCATCGATAAACAAAACGTCCCGCGATTGCAGATTGGTCAGGATTGCGGCGAGATCCCCCGCTTTCGCAATGACAGGCCCCGACGTCGCTCGAAAATTGACGCCAAGCTCTCGTGCCACAATCTGTGCCAGCGTGGTCTTGCCAAGTCCCGGTGGACCATAAAACAGAACGTGGTCCAGAGCCTCGGAACGCCCACGTGCGGCCTCAACAAACACCCGAAGATTCTGACGGACTTTCTCCTGACCGATAAAGTCATCCAGTTCCACAGGTCGTATGCCCCGCTCCGGAACATCCTGTGTCGTGTCCTCCGGCGTCACCATCCGTTCATCTGAATTGGGCATATCGTTCATGATCGCGATCCCAGATCAGCAGGCCCCAATTCGGACAACCCAACCCGGATAAGTACCTCTACTGTCACGTCACCATCCAGACTGGTCGCACCCCGGCTGACCGCACCCAACGCATCCGACGGTGTGTACCCCAGATTGACGAGCGCCGAAACCGCATCGGCAATCTCGGGACGGGCAGCGCCGTGCGGGCTGGGTGGCGGGCCAGCAGCGCCCCCCGCACCTGAAACTCGCGCGACATGCCCCAACGCCAGGTGCCCAACCTTATCTTTCAACTCACTGACGATACGGGTTGCCAGTTTGGGCCCGACGCCATTTGCGCGGCTAACCGCGCCTTTGTCCGCCGAGGCGACGGCCTGAACCAATTCATCGGAACTGAGTGTAGACAGAATACCCAACCCGACTTTGGCACCGACTCCCTGGACTGTCGTCAGCAGCTTGAACCAGTCCCGCTCGGCATGGTCCAGGAAACCGTATAGATGGATATGGTCCTCACGCACATGCGTTTCGATGACCAGACGTGCGGCTTCACCAACCGCCAGTCCCCCCAGCGTACGCGACGAACAGAACACCATGTAACCCACGCCATTCACGTCGATAACCACCCAGTCGTCACCAACCGAGTCCACCAGGCCTGAGAGCTTTGCTATCATCGATGACCTCCGACCGACGCCATCACCCGTTCCGCTGTCTGATGGTGATGGGCATGGCAGATCGCGACGGCCAACGCATCAGCGGCGTCAGCGCTGAGCGCCTCCCGACAGCCGGGCAGAATTGTTTTGACCATCATCTGTATCTGTTCCTTGGCCGCGTGGCCTGAACCAACAACAGTTTTTTTCACGAGGTTCGGGGTGTACTCGGAAACTCGCATGCCGCGCAACGCAGGCACCAGCAAAGCAACACCGCGAGCCTGCCCCAGCTTTAACGTCGAGGTCGGGTTCTTGTTGACAAATGTCTCCTCCACGGCGGCCTCATCAGGTTTGTGCGTGTCCATTACCTCAACCAGACCATGATGAATTTGCACGAGCCTCTCAGCCAGTGACAGGTTCTTATTGGTATGTACGGTGCCATCGGCAACAAAGCTCAGCCGACTACCGTCGACCTGGATGATTCCCCAACCCGTGTTCTGCAGTCCGGGGTCCAGGCCAATAAGTTTCATGAGAAACCCGACATCCAAAAGGTGTTGTGTGCCAAGACTCTATGCACTGAGACGTTCCATTACTTCTTCGGCAATATCAAAATTGGCGGCCACACGTTGGACATCATCGTTATCGTCCAGCACATCGAGCAATTTTAACAATGTGCCCGCTGTATCCTCTTCAACCTCAATCGTGTTCTGCGGTTTCCAGTCAAGCCGGGCAGACTCCGGTTCGCCAAACTTGTCAGCCAACGCGTCACGCACATCACTGAAATCATCAGGATCACAGGTGATCTCGTGGCCTCCGGCAGAGGACTCTACATCCTGCGCACCGCTTTCCAGCGCAGCTTCAAACATGTCGTCTGCATTCGCTGCGTCCACCGGATACGTGAACAGGCCGACACGTTCGAACATGAAACTCACACTGCCCGTTTCGCCCAGATTGCCGCCATGTTTTGTAAAGGCGGACCGAACTTCGGATGCTGTTCGATTTCGGTTATCGGTCAGTGTTTCGACTATAACCGCGACGCCGCCGGACGCGTAACCCTCGTATCGCACCTCTTCATATATCGCGTCATCGTCGCCGGTGGCCTTTTTGATGGCCCGTTCCATATTGTCCTTGGGCATATTCTGACCACGCGCGGCAATCATCGCAGCACGAAGACGCGGATTCATGTCGGGATCAGGCGATCCGATCTTTGCCGCCACGGTAATTTCGCGGGCAAGTTTGGTAAATATTATTGCTCGCTTGGCATCCTGCCTGCCTTTG
>JAJFID010000107.1 GCA_021775325.1 Rhodospirillales bacterium | reverse complement strand
GATCAAGGTCACGGCGGATCAATGCCCGCGCATTACGCCGGAGTTCCTGGAAGGGGAAAAGGCTGCACTGGGTCTCTGGCGATACCGTCAGGAATATGAGTGTGAATTTACCGATACGATGGACCAGCTATTCCGCACTGAGGACATTGAGCGCGCCATCACCAGTGACGTGAAGCCGCTTAGTTTGGGCAACAATGAAGTTAAACCGTTATTTTCGGAGGTCGCATGAACGAGATCAAAACCAAAGACGAAGACGAGAACCGGTATAGAAACGACAAGATATGTCACCATTATGTGGTGGGCGTTTCCATTGGAACAATGTCACAGCCAACGGCAATAGCTGTTGTTGAACAGGAGACCAGAGCGCGGGGCGATTGGAGTCCTGAGAATACCGGACTGAGCCTCCGGCACCTTGAGCGCGTTCCTCTCGATATGCGGTACCCCGAAATGGTGGATCATATTGACGGGTTGGTGGCTAGGTTGGCGGAAGAGGATTCGTCAAGCGACGACCCTGATCTGCTTCTTGACGTTACGGGCACCGGGCGGAGTGTGGGAAACCTGATTGAGGCTTCTGGCCTCAAACCTATCCGTATCACCATCACAGCAGGCAGTGGCGAGAATGAAGTTAAATATAATGATTGGCAGTTGTCTAAAGCCGAACTTGTGGGAACCCTCCAGGTAACGCTTCAGACAGACCGGCTTAAAATGGCGGCGGAACTTGATCTTGTTTCAACGCTTGTGAGTGAGTTGCAGACCTTCAAAATTCGCACAACCGTTATCAATGGGAACGATCCGGAAAGTTGGCGAGAAGGACAGTTCGATGATTTGGTATTCGCTGTTGGCATGGCTGTTTGGCGGGCCGGGAAACAGACGCCATATCCGAAGGATTGGAGAATGGAACGGAAGCGCTACGCGGCAAGAAACAGAGGCCCGTTGAACTGGATGAGCGCCTAGTGTATCTGATCGGTGCTGATATTGGGCAGGCTGTTGATTACACCGCGCTTGCCGTCATAGAGAATCAGGAAAGTTCCGCACTTCGCCATATTGAGCGCCTACCGCTTGGCACTTCATATCCTGATGTTGTCACTCACCTTGCGGGAATGCAGGCCCAACTCTCTGGCTCCCGGCTTATCCTGGACCATACCGGCGTTGGCCGTCCGGTTGCTGACATGCTCACAGAAAAGAATGTACCGTTCGTGCCGGTATCGATCACAGGCGGGAAGAGCACCCGGTGTGTAGATGGTGTGTGGCGGGTTCCCAAACGAACCTTGATGCACGGGCTGGCTGGGGCCCTTGAAACCGAACAGTTAAAGATTGCCCATGGGCTGCCCTACATTGACATTCTACAGGCTGAATTGAAGGACTTTATGGTGTCAATTTCTGCTGCAGGGCATGATAGCTACAACGGAAAGACCGAACACGACGATCTGGTTATTGCCGTGGCGCTGGCGATGTGGCGAGCTGGTGTTGAAAATTAACCAATCTTGTGTATACTCCGCCGCGAAGCCTGACAGACGGAAAGTCGCTGAGCCGCGGACCTGACTTTTTCGGTTAGAGTGCATGAGGGGTACGGCGTCCCTCCAGGTTTCAGAAGTAACGCACATATAAGGATGACGTTTCGGACGTTCTGTTTAGGGGCTTGGAAACAAGTGCATTGGTCACCTAAAGTGTAAGAGCCACCTCAAGGGGTGGCTTTCTTTTTGCCTGTACGGTGTGATCTGACTACTATGACGCGCAATGCCAATATACACACTCACGCCAATTGATCAGTCCCGCGTAGATTGGGAAGCAAGCACCCACAAGGATGTATGCCAGAGAGCAACTCGCCGGTCGAGACGACAACCGGTTCGATGAAATCTGGTTCTCCACCCTCATCACCAGGCCGGTTAGGATATACCCGATAAAAAGCTAGATAAGGCCTGGTTGATTGTTGAAATCATTCCATCGCTTCCAATTTCCGCCGCACATCCCGCCAGACGCTCAGTCGGTACATATCACCCTGCTCATGAGCCTCGGTAATGCCGTTCATGACCGCCCCCACTGCACCGTCTAGGCCGTGTTCCTCGATCAGGTGCTCAGCGATTTCTTGTGGGTTGTCTTTCATGGGAACCATTGTAGCAGATGTAGCGTTTGTAGCGGGGTGACAGGGCGTTTCGAGTGGAGTAGGGGATTCGGACCAAAACACGCCGAAATCATACATGCGCGGACCCTTTATGGACCCTAAATGCGATTACGATAATTAAGTTATTGAAAAACAATAAGAAAACTGGTCGGGGCGAGAGGATTCGAACCTCCGGCTTCGTCGTCCCGAACGACGCACTCTACCAGGCTGAGCTACGCCCCGACCGTTTGGGTTCCCGGACTGTGTCCGAGGTCCTGATGGGCGCGTTATAGCGTCCGGGGTGATCTATCGCAAGGGGATCGTTAACAGCGGCGCGCGCGGGCCTAGTAGGGGCGGTCGATGCAGAATTCGATCAGTTCGAGCAGGGCAGCATTCTCCGGCCCGTTGGCGAAAATGCCCAATGCATCGCGGGCAATGGCACTGTAGTGGCGGGCTCGTTCCACGCTGTCATTGAGGGCGTTGTGCCGGACCATGAGGTCGATGGCATGGTTGAGGTCGTCGTCCGTTTGTTTCACGTCTTCCAGCGTTCTGCGCCAGAAGGTGCGCTCGTCATCGCTACCGCGCCGGAAGGCCAGAATGACGGGCAGGGTGATCTTGCCCTCGCGGAAATCATCGCCGATGGACTTGCCCAGATCAGCCTGCACAGCGGAATAGTCCAGCACGTCATCAATGATCTGAAAGGCTATGCCCAAATTAAGGCCGAAAGCCTTCAGGGCTTCTTCCTCAACGGCGGGACGGTCGGCCACCACGGCACCGATCTGGCAGGCGGCAGCAAACAGTTTGGCGGTCTTGGCAGTGACGACCTCAAGATAAGCCGGTTCGCCGGTTTCGGTATCATTGGCGGTCATCAACTGCATGACTTCGCCTTCGGCAATGACCGACGAGGCATTGGAGAGAATGCGCAGCACATCAATGGAGCCGTCTTCCACCATCAACTCGAACGACCGGCTGAACAGAAAATCCCCCACCAGCACGCTGGCCTGATTACCCCAGATGGCATTAGCGGACTGGTTCCCGCGTCTGAGATCGCTTTCGTCCACCACGTCGTCATGCAGCAGGGTCGCCGTGTGAATGAATTCCACACAGGTGGCGAGCGCGATATGCCGTGTACCGTCATAACCACACATGCGGGCGGCAGCCAGGGTCAACATCGGGCGCAGGCGTTTGCCACCAGCCGCCACAATGTGCCCCGCCAGTTGCGGGATCATGGCAACCGGGCTGTGCATGCGTTTGACAATCTCGGTGTTGACGGCTTTCAGATCATCCGCAACCAATTCGCCCAGCGCATCCAGTGACGGCTGTTTCTGACGTTCTTCATTAAGATTAACAACGATGCCCAAAACGTGTGTTCCCAAGTTTGCTGGATGGCGTATCCAGCGTATAGCGTTATTATAGCCTTGTGGTGAGCATACGAACGTAAACGCATGTGGGTCAAGACTGCCGCATGCCTGATCAGGCCGAAATAAACGTAACGTGATACATGGTTGAATTACTGCGCACTAATGATCTGGTCCTGCTGTCGTGGCTCACGGCACATCTGGACGGCGATAACATAGGTTTTGTCATCCTCGACACCCACACCAGTATTCTGGAGGGTAGTATAGGTGCCATACCCCGGCGGGTTATGGTGTTGGACGAAGACATAGACGCGGCGCGCGATATCCTGAACAGTGCGCCCGGATACGCGGATGACTATGAGGCGACCCCATGACATTGGCAAACCCGGTTGAAGCAAATCTGGCAGACGTGACCGAAGACCATTTGTTCGATGGGCGAGTTTCCCTGCTTCAACACCGAAAGGGTTACCGGGTCGCCATCGATCCGGTTTTTCTGGCCGCGATTGTACCGGCACAAGCGGGACAGCAGGTTCTGGATATGGGCTGTGGCAGCGGTGCGGCGACGTTGTGTCTGGCAACCAGAGTGCCAGGTGTCCGGATTACCGGGCTGGAACTGCAAGGCGAAATGGTAGCGTTGATGCGGCATAATGTATCCGCTAACGGACTTGGTGAAGTGATCCGGATTATGACGGGAGATGTGATCTCACCGCCACCGGAACTGGTTCCCGGTTCCTTTGATCACGTGATGGCTAACCCGCCATTTATGGAACCCAATCAGGGCAACCCACCACCGGACGCCGTCAAGGCCATCGCTATGGTTGAAGGCAAGGCGCAACTGGCGGACTGGATTCATCGAGCGGGAACGATGCTCAGGTCCGGAGGCACGTTTTCCCTGGTGCACCGGGCGGACCGTCTTGACTCCATAACACGGTTGATGGCACAGCAATTTGGCGACGTGGTGATCTGTCCGCTTTGGCCGGGACCGGGTCGAGACAAACCCGCAAAACGCATACTTGTTCAGGGTACCAAAGACGGGAACAGCAAAACGAGAACGACGCCCGGCATTATCCTGCATGGTGAATCGGGAACCTACACCGAGGAAGCAAAGCAGGTTCTGAGATCGGGTCTCGCATACATTCTTTAATGTGTCTCTGGCGGAAGGGTAAACTGTTCCGATTCGGTGTATTCTGCCGGACGGGAAGGTGGTGAAGGTCTTGACCCTGCTTGCCCCGGCACCCTACAAGAGCACTATGTTTGGATTCAGTTTGCAGAAACTCCTTTTTACCGGACTTGTCATTGCCGCCATATTCTATGGGTTCCGCTGGTTTACCCAGATGCAGGCACGCCGTGATCAGAACGTACGCCGCCGTGCAAAAGGCGGCAAACCGCGCAGTACTGGCGCAAATCGCGAGTCCACAGCGGCAGCAGACGATATCGAGACCATGGTGGAGTGCAAAGTTTGCGGCTCCTTTGTAGCATCAGGCAGCGCCCGGTCATGCGGTCGTGATGACTGCCCCTATCCCGACTGAAAATCCGTACCGATACAACGTTTTTCCGTGTGTTGACCCGCTCCGGGGTGGTGGCTATGTTGCAGCGCACCTAATGCCGTCGCACGAAGGAACGCCTACATGTCCGGCGCTGTCGATACGCCAAAGAGTTTTCAATCCATCCTCCTCGCCCTGCAGACATTCTGGGCGGATCAGGGCTGTGT
>JAJFID010000106.1 GCA_021775325.1 Rhodospirillales bacterium | reverse complement strand
GCCTGTTCGCGCAGGGTGACGCGGCTGCGCCGGGCTTTTGCTGCACGCAGTTCCAGATTGATGCGGGGGTGGGCCGAGCTGACACCACCAAACAGACGCAGGCACCCGGTCAGGCAGTATCCCATGGCAAAGTCCGGATCGATTTCCGCGATGGTCAGCAGGCTGCTGACCGGCGAACCGCTGAACAGCATGTAATCATCCATGGCGTCATTGAATGCCTGAACGGTTTCGGGCAGTGCCGCAGTGAAATCCAGTCCCAGTTTATCTGTCGCCATAGTGCTGACTATCCTCCCGGTCGCTGTTGTATCAGTCGATTTGTTTCATGGTCATGTAACAGCGGAGCGTACCGAATAACGAGCCCAATGGCAAAACGTCAGGTGCGCCATCCGTCATTCCCGGATATGCCGGGTTCTTGGACCTTGACATTCCAGTTACTGGAGGCTGCATTGTGGCCCAATATCAACAGGTAAATTTATTGGATTCCGCTAATGTCACAACATCCGTTGCTCAACACAGTCCCAACGGACCATGAGGTCGTTCGCGATCCTGTCTGCGGCATGACGGTTGATCTTTCCGCAGGGAAGCCGTCCACCGGGCATGCCGGACACACGTATCATTTCTGCAATCCGAAATGTCTGGATAAGTTTGTTGCCCGGCCCGAAGACTATGTCTCGGCGGAAGACCCTGTTTGTGGGATGACGGTTGATCGTGCCAGCGCCCGATACATGGCAAAACATAACGGTGAGCACTTCTATTTCTGCTCGTCGCGATGTGATGAAAAGTTTACGGCCGGGCCCGAGACATATCTGCAGGGCCGCCCCGAGCCTGAATCCATGCCCGAGGGCACACAGTACACCTGTCCCATGGACCCTGAAATTATCAGGGACGTGCCCAGTGACTGCCCCATCTGCGGCATGGCGCTGGAGCCCATGGGAATACCGCCAGCCGATCAGGGGCCAAACCCTGAGCTGATCGACTTCAGACGTCGCTTCTGGGTTGGCACCGTATTCACAGTTCCACTTCTCGTGCTCACGATGGGATCGTTTGTCGGCCTTGGGTTCATCCGAGAACTGATTGGCGAACGGTTGACGGTCTGGATTGAATTGGCGATCAGCACGCCTGTTATCCTGTGGGCAGGTTGGCCATTTTTTGTCCGCGGAGTGAAGTCATACATCTCCATGAACCTCAATATGTTCAGCTTGATCGCCATGGGGATCGGCGCTGCGTATCTGTTCAGTGTGGTTGCCGTGCTTGTGCCGGGGATTTTCCCGGACGGGTTTCGGGATGCACATGGAAACGTCGGTGTCTATTTCGAAGCAGGTGCCGTCATTGTTGTCTTGGTTCTGCTGGGGCAATTGATGGAGCTGGGTGCGCGGGAGCGGACAGGATCGGCTATTCGGACCCTGCTCGATCTCGCGGCCAAGACCGCCCGCGTAATCCGCGACGACGGGCGGGAGGAAGATATCCCCCTGGACGATGTCCGGGTCGGCGACCATTTGCGCGTTCGCCCCGGCGAAAAAGTCCCGGTCGACGGTGTGGTGGTTGAGGGCAGGTCATCGATAGACGAGTCCATGATCTCCGGTGAACCGGTACCGGTCGAGAAAGTTGAAGGTGACACCCTGACAGGCGCCACCATCAACGGCACGGGCAGTCTCATCATGGCGGCCCGGCGTGTCGGCCATGATACCTTGCTCAGCCAGATTGTCGACATGGTCGCCAGTGCCCAGCGAAGCCGCGCGCCAATCCAGAAACTGGCCGATTCTGTGGCCGGTATCTTCGTGCCTGCTGTCATCGGCGTCGCCGTTGTTGCCTTTTTTGCCTGGTCGGTTTGGGGGCCAGCGCCGGCGCTCTCCTATGGGCTGGTTTCGGCTGTTGCTGTGCTGATTATCGCGTGTCCCTGTGCGCTGGGTCTGGCGACACCCATGTCTATTATGACGGCGACCGGTCGGGGCGCGCAGGTCGGTGTGCTGATCAGGAACGCCGAGGCTCTGGAACGATTTGCCGGGGTTGATACGCTGGTTGTTGACAAAACCGGTACCCTGACGATTGGCAAACCCAGGCTCGTGGCCGTGCTGCCTGAACCCGGCTATGACGAGACAGAGGTTCTTCGTTTGGCCGCCAGCCTGGAGCGTGGCTCGGAGCATCCGCTGGCAGAAGCGATTGTTGCCGGTGCCCAGCAGCGCGGCGTCGCCATTGTCCGGTCTGATGCGTTCGAGGCGATCACCGGTAAAGGTGTAAAGGGCATCGTCGACGGCAAATCGGTGGCGCTCGGCAATGCCAGACTGGTTGTTGATATGGGCCTCGACGGCGGCGCACTCGACGCTGTTGCCAACGCCCGGCGCGACCAGGGCGAGACGGTCATGTTTGTTATTTTCGGTTCGGAAATCATCGGTCTGGTTTGCGTGGCCGACCCGGTAAAGCAGACCACGCCTGATGCCCTGAAAGCCCTACACGAGGAAGGCTTTCGCATTGTCATGGCCACCGGCGACAATGAACGCACGGCAAAGGCCGTGGCCGCCAGACTGGGGATTGATGAAATTCGCGCCGATGTGCTGCCCGAGGACAAGGCTCGCATCATCAGCGAATTGCAGACGGCCGGTCGGAAAGTCGCCATGGCCGGTGATGGTGTGAACGATGCCCCGGCGCTGGCACAGGCCGACGTGGGCATTGCCATGGGAACAGGCGCCGATGTCGCAATCGAGAGTGCGGGCTTCACACTGGTCAGTGGTGATCTCAACGGTATCGTGCGGGCGAGACGGCTTTCACGTGCGACCATGCGCAATATCAAACAGAACCTTTTCTTTGCGCTGGTTTACAATGCCGCCGGGGTACCTGTGGCTGCCGGAATCCTTTATCCTTGGTTCGGGTTTCTGATCTCGCCGATGTTTGCCGCCGCGGCCATGAGCCTGTCATCGGTTTCCGTGATCAGCAATGCCCTGAGGCTTCGAACGACCAGGATATAGGCGGGAAGGAAACGGGATGAACATTGGCGATGCATCGAGAATTTCGGGACTTCCGGTAAAGACGGTCCGGTATTACGAGGATATCGGCCTCGTCGCGGCCCAGCGGTCCGAAAACGGGTGCCGCAGTTATGGTCAACCGGAAATTCACAAACTTTGTTTTGTCCAGCGCGCGCGCAGCCTTGGTTTTTCCATTGACCAGTGCCGGGCGCTGTTGTCGCTGTATGAGGACAAGGGCCGGGCCAGTTCCGAAGTCAAGGCTATCGCGAAACACCACCTTGAAGAAATCGAGGCCAAAATCGCTGAACTTGAAAATCTGCACGAAGTCCTGGCACACCTGATTAACCACTGTGCAGGCGATGACCGCCCCGACTGTCCGATCATCGACGGCCTTGCGGACACGGCGGGCATAGACGACGCCATCAAATCCGGTAAATGACGGAGCCTTCGGTAAATCCGGCACCAACGCCGGTCATCAGAATGATGTCGCCGGGTTTCACATGACCGGCTTCCCAGTGGTGCGCCAGCGTCAGCGGGATGGTGCCGGCGGAGCTGTTGGCGAATTCGCCAATGGTAAAAACCACGCGTTCGGGTGCTATACCAATTTTCCGGCCCGCTGCTTCAATGATGCGGCGGTTGGCCTGATGGGGCATCCACCAGGTGAGGTCGTCCGGCGTCAAACCGGCTTTTTCGAGGGCGATCCCGGCGGTTGAAATCATGGATTCGATGGCGGCAGAAAACGCCAGCTTGCCGTCCGCCAGCTTGATCGCCATGTCTTCAGGTGCTGTATGGGCGGTAAACGGTTGGCGGCTGCCACCGGCGGGCATTTTGATCAGGTCATAGTGCTGACCCTGTGACGACAGATGCATGGCCAGCATGCCTTTGGCCGGGTCCGCGGTGGGGCTGAGAACGACCGCACCGGCTCCGTCGCCAAACAGGATGCTGCTGGCCGGGTCCTGCAGATTGATACGACGGCTCAGCACGTTGGCCCCCACCACCAGTGCGTGCTGATTGTGGGTGCGCACATAACTGTCGGCCAGGGTCAGAGCATAGACAAAGCCGGTGCATGCGCCCGCCAGATCCATGGCCCCGCCGTGACTGCCCAGTCTGTGGGCCAGCAGCGGTGCCGATGGCGGCAACAGATGATCGGGCGTGCTGGTAGCCAGCAGGATCAGACCCATGTCTGCGCCCGTCATACCGGCGTGTTTCAGCGCCGCCTGGGATGCTTGAAAAGCCAGATCGCTGACGGCTTCGTCATTTGCGGCAAAGTGACGGGTGCGCACGCCGGTGCGCTGCTCAATCCAGCCCTCCGCCAGACCCAGGTCGCGCTCAAGCTGCGGGCTGGTAAGCTGTTGTTCGGGGACGTAGTACCCTGTGCCGGATATGGTGGAACGTGATTGCATGGCGGCGGTCTTAGCCCGCCTGCGCGAAGTCGTCCATACTGAAGTTTTTGTTGAAGGCGATGGAAAGCGATTTCGGGGTCATTTCGGGTAGACGTGGCAGGCGACCGAGACGGCGAACGCCGCCCATTTCGGTGATGGTGCGTTCAGAGTCTTTGTTCTCATCGCCGACGAAGGCCACACCCACAATGGGCAACTGGCGTTGTTTCAGGGCTTCGATGGACAGCAGGGTATGATTGATGGTGCCCAACGCCGTGCGGGCACACAGAATGACACCCGCATCCCACGCGCCGAAGGCATCGATCAGCAGTGTTTGCCGGGTGAGCGGCACCAGCAGGCCGCCTGCGCCTTCGATGATCAGCGGCCGGTCCATGGACGGTGGTGTGAGGACGGATACGTCGATCTCCATCCCATCGATCTCGGCGGACAGATGCGGCGACGCCGGGGTGTTCAGAACATAGGTCTCCGGGATAAACCGGTCGGCGGGAAGGCTGGTTATGGCCCGCACGGTTTTTGTGTCGGTGCCGTCTTCCACACCGGCCTGCACCGGTTTGTGGTAATAGCCGTCTAACGCCTGCACCAGCATGGCGGCAAACACGGTTTTGCCGATGTCCGTATCGGTGCCGGTGACGATAAATCGCGGGTTGCTCAAAGGTGTTTCTCCATAGCGTCTGCCAGGGCATCGATCATGGTCCTGATCTGGGTTTCGTCAACATGTCGGGTCAGTGATAAACGCAGGCGCGCCGTGCCCGCCGGTACTGTCGGCTGGCGAATGCCGCGCACATCAAAGCCCTGAGCCTGCAGCGCCGATGCCAGTTCCATGGCCGCTCCGTCGCGGCCCATAACAACCGGGATGATCTGCGACCCGCTGGCGGCGAGCCCGCATCGTTCGGAAAGATACTCGCCGGTCAGGCTGATGAGGTTTTGTAATTCGTCCTGATAGGCGGGTGTTTCCTGCAGGACGGCCAGCGCCTTTCGTACCGCCACCGCCATGAGCGGCGAGGGGGCAGTAGCGTAGATGAACGGGCGCGAGCGATTGACCATGTATCGGCACAGCACCTCGGGCGCACAGATCAACGCGCCATGACAGCCCAGTGCCTTGCCGCAGGTATGCAGGCAGATCACATTGTCGCGGCCTTCGTATGCATGCGCCAGCCCACGGCCCCCGGTGCCGAACACGCCGGTGGCATGGGCCTCGTCGATAATCAGGAAGGCGTCATGGCGGTCGGCCACGGCCATCAGGTCATCCAGCGGTGCCCGGTCGCCGTCCATACTGTACAGGCTTTCAACGACGATCCAGACCTGACCCGTGCCGCCGCCCGCCCGCCACGCGCGAATCACGTCTTCCACGGCATCCGCATCATTGTGCGCGACTTCCTTACAAGTAGCCTTGCCCGCGCGCATACCCTCGTGACAGCTCGCATGGATCAGCTCGTCATAAACAATCAGATCACCCCGTCGCGGCAGTGCCGTCAGCAACGAGAAGTTCGCCATGTATCCGCCGCCCATATACAGACAACTTTCTGCCCCGAAAAACGCGGCAGCCTCATCTTCCAGCGCCACAATCTGCTCATGATTACCGCGCAGCAGCCGCGACGCCCCCGCGCCCACAGGCACACCGTCGTCCAGCGCATCGCGAACCGCATCCCGGATGGCCTCAAGCTCGCTGAACGCCAGATAGTCATTGGAAGCAAAATCCACCCCCCGCTGCGGCACCAGCCCGCGAAGCAGATTCCGCCGCTCCAGCGCGTTCAGAGATTTTTCGTATCGTTCAAGCATGAGGAGAACACGTAAAGTTTTGGTCTGAAGAAGAAACAATCACGCCATAACACTCCAAACCCGATTATGGTTTCCGAACCACTTTAATCCGGCACGTTTTAACCCGCATAAGTTGGGAAATGTATGCCCACAAACTCAGGAGCAATACGGAGAGTGCAAAGTCGAACCAAACAATTCGGTCACCAAACAAGGCGATTGAGGGCACCTCTGAATATACCGTCCCGAAGAGGACTATGCTCCCGTAGATCAGGAGATCAAGAACCCCAAACTCCCAGCGAGAAACTGGAATCAACTCAATTGAGCAGTTCGGGCATGGTTTTGATATTGCCTGAAAGACTAGGTTAAACCGCCCTTTTTTGTGCATCGCGCCAACTTCAACCACCCCATCACAATTCGGACAAGCGTGTGGTGCAGGTGACAGCAAAGAGAACCCCACGTCACCCACGTCCAAACTCCGCCGACCACTCCGGCACGACCTTACAGATGGCATCGGTGAGCCGGGTCAGGTCTTCTTCGTTGATGGTGTAGGCGGGGGTCAGGTAGGCTACGTTGCCGAAGGGTCTGATCCAGCAACCCAGGTCCACAAACCGGGCGCGCATCCATTGCAGTTCTTCGAACGAGCGAATATCAAGCTGCACGGCGCCGATGTCGCCACGGGCGCGCACGTCCTGCACGCCCGGAACGTCGCGGCAGGGCTCCAGCGCCTGTGTCAGATGGGCCTCGATGGTCATGACCTGTTCTAACCGGGGTTCGCGCTCGAACAGATCAAGCGATGCATTCGCCGCACTGCAGGCCAGCGCGTTGCCGGTAAAGGTGGGCCCGTGCATGAGACAGTGTTCCAGCTTGTCCGAGAGAAAGCCTTCAAACAGCCGGTCTGTGGCGATGGTGGCGGCCAGCGGGATGGTGCCGCCGGTGATGGTTTTTGAGAGTGTCATGATGTCGGGCACAACGTCCGCCCGTTCGCAGGCAAACATGGAGCCCAGCCGCCCCAGTCCCACAAAAATCTCATCAAAAATCAGCAGCATGCCGTGGGCATCGCACAGCCGCCGCAACCGTCGTAATACCTCTTCATCGTGGAACAGCATGCCGCCCGCGCCCTGCACCAGTGGCTCCACCACCACGGCGGCGCAATGCTCGCCCTGTTCTTCCAGCAGACGGACCAGCGCCTGCTCTGTCTCGTCATTCACGGGCAGGTCGGCGATCATCTGGTGTGGTACCACACCGGCAAAGGCGGCGTGAAAGCCGTCTTCCGGATCGCACAGGGACATGGTGGCAAACGTATCGCCGTGATAGCCGCCCCGGAAACAGATGAATTTGGTGCGTTTGGTCTCGCCCTGGTTAAACCAGTACTGGGCCGCCATCTTCAGGGCCAGCTCCACCGACACTGAGCCGGACTCAGAATAAAACACCCGGTTCAGATCGCCCGGCGTCAGCTCGGCCAGCCGCGCCGACAGCGTAAACGCCGGTTCGTTGGCAAGGCCCGCTAGCATGACGTGGGGCATGGCTTCGAGCTGTTTGATCATGGTTTCGCGGATATGGGGGTGGTTGTATCCGTGACACGCCGCCCACCAGGACGCACAGCCGTCGATCAGTTCGCCGCCATCGGCCAGTTTGATGCGCGTGCCTTCGGTTGAGGTGACGGCTTTCGGTATGGGTGCCGTCTGCATCTGGGTATAGGGCATCCAGATATGCTGGTAGCCCCGCTCCAGCCAGTCCGGATGCAGGTCAGACAACGGGGCAGGCGCACTCATGAGGCTTCCTGTTCCAGACCTGTCTCGGCATACAGTGCGTTTGCTGCGGGCAGGTTGGCAGGCACCATGTTGGTGGGCGAAATGCCCAGTTTGTCGAACAGGCGGCTGTCGCTGTCTTCACCGGGATTGTCCGTGGTCAGCAGGCGGTCGCCCACAAAAATGGAATTGGCACCGGCAAAGAAGCACAGCGCCTGTGTCTCGTCGCTCATCTCTGTGCGTCCGGCAGACAGGCGCACATAGGACAGCGGCATCATGATCCGGGCCAGCGCAATGGTGCGCACGAAGTCGATAGGATCAATACGCTTGGAGTCACCCAGCGGCGTGCCCTTGATGGGGATCAGCATGTTGATGGGCACACTGTCAGGATGTTCGGGCAGGTTGGCCAGCGTGACCAGCATATCGACCCGATCCACGGCCTGTTCACCCATACCCACGATACCGCCGGAGCACACCTTGATTCCGGCGTCGCGGATGCGGCCCAGCGTATCAATGCGGTCGCCGAAGGTCCGGGTGCTGACGATTTCCTTGTAGTAGCGCTCAGATGTATCGATGTTATGGTTGTAGTAATCCAGCCCGGCCTCTTTCAGGCGCGGCATCTGTTCGTCGGACAGCATACCCAGCGTCATGCAGGTTTCCATGCCCATGTCCCGCACGCCTTCGATCATGGCACAGATGGCATCCATGTCCCGGTCTTTTGGATTACGCCAGGCAGCACCCATGCAATAGCGCGTCGCACCGCCGGCTTTGGCCTTGCGGGCCTCGGCCAGTACGGTCTCCACCTCGCTCAGGCGTGTTGCGTCGACGCCGGTCTTGTGGTGAACGGACTGGCTGCAATAGCCACAGTCTTCGGGGCAGCCGCCGGTCTTGATATTATGCAACTGGCACATTTGCACGCTGTTGGGCTCGAAGTGCTGGCGGTGGATGGACTGGGCCATGAACAGCAGATCGTTGAAGGGCGTGTCGTACAGGTCCTGCGCCTGTTCCGTGGTCCAGTCATGGCGCAGTTCCACGTCTTCGCCGCTGCGCCGGTTGTTTCGTTCCATTCCCGTAACACTCATAAACTGATACTTCCCGGTTTATCTCTGGATTGCCGCAGACCATATACAACTAGCCCCGGTACATAAACGAATTTCTCGCACCTGCGAGATTACGGCAAGCGAATAATGGTATGGACAGGAAGCCGGATTTACGCGCGGTTGAGGCCAAAACTGACGATGGCAGCGCTCAGCACATCCAGCGCATCCACAACGGGAACCGGTGTTTCCAGCTCCGACGCCAGAACCGACAGTTCCGTGCACGCCAGCACCAGCACGTCAGCGCCTGAAAGGGAGCGGATAATGTCATGGAACGTCTGGCGCAGGGCATCGTTCAGTTCGGCCCGTTTGACCGCCTTGATGATCTCCATCAAATCGTCTTGCGCGCCCGGCAGCACCAGTTCCAGTCTGTGGGCGGCCATGGCGTTTGCATACAGGTTGGTGCGCAGCACGGCGGTAGAGGCGAGCAAGCCGACGGTTTGCGGGCGCGGGTCCCTGTGCGTCAGGTGTTCGACGGTGAGGCTGATCATATCCAGTGCCGGGATATCAACGGCCCCCCGGATATCATTCAGATAGGCGTGGGCGCTGTTGCACGGCATGGCCAGAATGTGGGCGCCGGATCGCTCCAGCCCACGCGCCATGTCCATCAAGACAGGGGCCGGGCTTTCGCCGGTGCCTTCGATCAGGGCGGCAATGCGCGACGGCACCTTGGGGTTGTTATCCACGATCATGTGGAGGTGGTCGATATCGTCGCGGGCCGGTGTTGCCGCAATCACGCGGCGCATGAGATCAACCGTGGCCTCTGGCCCCATGCCGCCGAGAATGCCAACAATCGGATGATCCTGCTGGGACATGGCTTCAGAAATCGAAGGCGTGCGTGTAACCGAACAGGGCTGCCGAGCCGCCTGTGTGCAGGAACACAACGTTCTGGTCCCGCTCGAACTGACCCTTGCGGCACAGATCGATCAGTCCCGCCATGCCTTTGCCGGAATAAACCGGATCCAGCAGGATGCCTTCCAGCTTTGCCAGCATGGTGATGGCCTCGATAGTACTGGGTGCCGGAATACCGTAACCCTCGCCCACGTAATCGCAGTTGGCGACCACATCTTCGCGCTTTACCGCACCGGGGCAGCCAACTTTCTCCGCCGTGGCTACGGCCAGGTTGTAGACGTTCTCTTCCTGTTTTTCCTTGGGTGCCCGCACGCCCACACCCAGCAGGGGAACACCGGCATTCATGCCCTGTAAACCTGTGATCAGGCCAGCCTGTGTTCCGGCGCTGCCCGTGGCATGGACCAGATGATCAATGCGCAGATCGGCATCATTGGCCTGGGTGATCAGTTCCATGGCGCAGTTGACGTATCCAAGCGCGCCGATGGGGTTGGAGCCGCCGCCGGGGATGGTGTAGGCGTTGCGGCCCTGGCTGCGGAATTTTTCCGCCACGGTTTCCATTTCGGCGGCCATATCCAGACCGCCACCGCGTTTTTCTGTTGTGGCACCGTGAAGATGATCCAGGAACACATTGCCATTGTAGTTGTAGTTGTCGTTGTTGCTCTCGGTACGGTCCTCCAGCAGGATATGGCAGTCCACACCCAGTCGCGCACAGCAGGCGGCGGTCTGGCGGGCGTGGTTTGACTGGGTCGCGCCCTGTGTCAGTACAATGTCGGCACCCTGCTCAAGCGCATCGGCCATCAGGTATTCCAGCTTGCGGGTCTTGTTGCCGCCCGTGGACATGCCGGTGCAGTCATCACGCTTGATCCACAGGTTGGGACCACCCAGTTCCCGGCTCAGGTTTTCCATGGGTTCCAGCGGGGTTGGCAGGTGGGCCAGATGAATTCGGGGAAATCGGGCTAGGTTCATGTGACTATATGCCTTTTGTTTATGAATTGGATAGGTTGTCCAAGAGTTAAACGAAAAGTGTGCGCCAAATCCAATGCTTTTTGCTATCTTTAATATGCAGCAATTGCATGATAGGAGCGTTTTAGCATGGACTCGAACTGGCTGGATGATCTGGTTGCCCTGGCGGAAGCTGAAACCTTGACCCAGGCGGCGGAAAACCGGCACGTGACCCAGCCCGCCTTTACCCGTCGTATTCAGGCGCTGGAGGCCTATCTGGGGGCCGAGGTGATTGACCGTTCGCGGCGTCCGGCCCGGCCCACACCGGCCATCAGCCGTCACATGGATGATATCCGCTCTCTGGCCCGCGGGCTGCACCGATTGCGCAATGACCTGCAGGTCTGGGAAAGCGAGCAGCAAAGGCTGGTTATTGCCGCCCAGCACGCCATATCGGTGGCCCATCTGCCTGCCGTGGTGTCGACCGTCCGAACTGCCATGCCCAATCTGACCATTCGCCTCAATTCCGCCAATCGGGACGAATGTTACGCGATGTTAATGACCGGGCAAGCCATGGTCATGTTTGGTTATGAGACCGAATTTATGCCGGTGGCCCGGGATATCAGCCTGAATCATGACATGCTGGAAAAACTGCCGTTTTGCACCGAACGCCTGGTTCCGGTCTGCTGCGCCGGTCTGTTTGTCGATAACGAAAAAACACGGCTGAACATCATTTCATACCCTGATGACGTGTTTCTGGGTGAAATCATGCAGGGATACATCCTGCCCCGGGTATCAGAACGGTTCCGTATCGGTGTCGCCTGTGAACTGGCGTTGACACCTGCGGTGTTGCAACTGGTTTTGCAGGGTCTCGGCATCGCCTGGCTGCCGGTTGAGATGGTCCGCACTCATATCGATGCCGGTACGCTCGAAGACTTGTCCGTTTCGCTGGGTGATTTCGAAATGGACGTGGTCATGCTGCGGGTCAGATCAACGCGACCAAGTTTTGCCGAAGACGCATGGTCACAACTGCAATCCTGTGTCGGCGGGTAGATGGTTGTTGCCCGGCAACAATTTGCATGTCATCGCAGAACAGCCATGTCTGGCCCGGTGTTCATACTGCCGCAAATTGGTGTCGGGACATGTTTCAGGCCAGGCACATCTATGGTTAACGGGATGTAAATAGTTCGGCGCTTCAATGAACGGGTTGAAGCTTTGTATCCCGTTGATAAGAATCGAATCGAATGCGAGTCCACCCGTTTTCAGTCCTCAGATATTCGGCAGTAAGCCCGGCAATGGCTGCCAACGACGACCCAAATTGCCTGAGATCCTGGCCATTTTTTCAATGGAACCGTGTTGGTTCGCCAGTTATTGCCAACTTGTTAACGTGGCGCAGGATATTCCAAGGACACTCATTTAATAGCGTAATATCAATGTGTTACAATTCAAGCAAGGATCACAATTGCGATCCCCAGAGTAAAAAATCAAGGAGTTCCCGTCCATTTCCCGGCGGGCAGGCGCGAAAAACCACAAACGTAGTTTTCCTGTGGTCCCGGAGCGCCATATCATTGCAAATCAGGTATAGTTGACGGAAACATGCTGAATACAGACACCAATACTCACGACACATCGACGAACTCCAGCGAGGCTGAACGCGAATCGTTGGCACCAAAACGCAAAAAGACGGCGGCCAACAAACGATCCTATACGGTCACGTGCGCCAGTGCCTTTCGTGATGCGGTCACGGAACTGGCGACCCGGCGCGGCGTGAACGCAGCCGACCTTGCCCGCTCCGTGACGTTGCTTTTGCCGGAAAATACCATCCGCGAGTATGCCGATCCGGGCGAGCCGTCAAGGGATGATCGCGAGACTATTACCCTCAAGTCCGGTCCATCTGCCGGACGCCCATGGCGACGCAAACCCAGATTGCAGGTCCGCATGGCGGATGGTTATGATCCGGCCCTCATTCGTCGCGCATTGGGTATCGCGCTCTCCATGTCAGCGGGCGATGCAACCGTTTCGCTTCAGGCACCAGGCGTCACATCCACCGTTGTGGCCAATACGGAGGCCCTGATGCTGGAAGAAAAGTTGTCCCGGTACCGTACCGTCATTCAGGCGCTCAGTTTCAGACCGTTACCATCAGGCATCAATACCCGCGATGAAGCATTGCACGTTCTGGGCTACGCGCCCGGCCGGTATCCGGGCATGGACGAGGTCAAAACACGTTATCGCGAATTGGCAACGATCCACCATCCCGACGGCGATCACGGCAACCACACCCACATGAGCCAGCTCAACGAGGCCATGGAAATCCTGCGCCGCTCGCTGGTCTGATTTGATTGTTTGATCCGGATTAAACTGGCTGATCTATCAGAAATCGCCAACAACGTTGGTGGGATTGCCCGCCACGTAGTTTTCCACGTTATCGATCATCTGGTCTGAGAGCGTCTGGATGGCTTCATGGCTGGCCCACGCCACGTGCGGGGTCAGAATGAAATTGGGTTTTTCCAGCAGTTTGAAAAACGGATGATCGTCGGCAGGCGGCTCGGCGGAAATTACATCAATCGCCGCGCCCCGGATCATACCCTGCTCCAGGGCTGTCGCCAGATCCTCTTCCACGATCAGGCCGCCACGGGCCGTATTGACGATGATGGCGCTGTCCTTCATGCGTTTAAACTCATCCAGCCCGATCATGCCCCGCGTGCTGGGTAACAGCGGACAGTGCAGGGTGAAGATATCGGCAGTCTCGATGACCTCGTCCCAGGGCGTATACAGTGGCCCCAGACCGGTTGAGCCCTTGTGCGCAGCGAACACCGGCTCCATGCCAAAGGCACGGGCCAGATTGGCGACGGACTGACCCAGAGCGCCTTCGCCCAGGATACCCAGACGTTTGCCCGACAGATCGGAAATGGGGTGTGTGAAGAAGCAGAACTGCTCGGATTTCTGCCATTCGCCGTTGATCACGTCCTGACGATAGCCGATTACATTGCGGCTGAGCGCCAGTATCAGCGCGAAGGTATGCTCCGGTACGGTATTCACGGCATAACCGCGAATATTGGATACTGTGATGCCATTGGCCTTGCACCAGGCCAGATCAATGACGTCGGTGCCGGTGGCGGCTACCGCAATCATTTTCAGGTCCGGCAACTGCCTGAGGGTTTCCTCACGCAGCGGGGCCTTGTTGGTAATGGCAATGGTCGCACCCTTCAGGCGCTCAACGACCTGGTCGGGGCTGGTGCGGCCAAATTCTTCCCAGTCATGGTCGAAGGCAGGACGGCGGACGTTGACTTCTGGTGCGATGGTTTCGCGGTCCAGGAATACAATGCGATGACTCACGGCAAAATTCTCCCAAAAATAATACAAACACAGGTGCCATTGCCAACGACCGGCGGATATTGACCTATCCGGCACACGGACGCAATGCGCAGAATGCAGTTGCGGAGAATCTTTGAATGACCCGGCGTATGGTGCCTTTAGTCGAGCGGCAGGGTCAGTGTCAGGCTGTCATCCAGAAAATGGGTTTCAGCATTGGCGGACGACGTAATATCCACGGCCAGCAGTTCCGCCAGCGCACCACCAAGTATCAGCAGGGCCACGGTACCGGCAAACACCAGAACCTTGGCGGTGACGCCGTTTTCCCGTGCAAACATGGGTGATTCCAGGCGTGTGGCGTATTCCTCATCGTCGTCGTCTGTATTGTAGGGCGTGTCACTCTGGCCGCGCGTGCTATGGGTGTGCGCCGGACTGTTTTTGTTCAGCAGATCATCAATCCAGCTATGCTGGCTGTTGCTGGCAAAGGATTGCGGGGTGCGGTGGCGGGGCTCAAATCGATCTGCAGCAAACGGATCATTGCTCATGGGCAATGTCAGATCAGGCATGTCGACTTCTTCCTCTGCTTCGTCGCTTTCATTGAGGAAATCATCACCTGCACTGGCCTGATCGACCATGGCATCCATGCCCAGGCTCATATCCTGATCCGCGCCGGTATCTGCGTCCATGGCTGGTGCCGGGACCTTGAGGAATTCCGGGATATCGTCACTGGTAATCTTTTTCTCACACTTGGGCCTGGTTTCATGTGTCTGAATCACGTCGTCTTCCCAGGCCAGACTGGACAGGGATACTTCGTCAATGGCCTCAGCCAGTTCCTCGGGTGTTGCGGCGATTTTGTGCGCCGACCGACCGTCATTGACAGTATCTGGCGCTGGGCCTGCAGCCGATGCGATGTCCTGCGGCAGGATCATATCATCATAGGAAATGTCCGGCATCTTGAAGGCCGGTGAAACGGCGGCAAACGCGGCTTCCATGGCCTGCATTTCTGCGGACTGGAAACCTGCTGTGAGTGGCGCAGCGGGCGATGTGTGGGCAGGCGATTGGGTTTCTGCGGCAGATTCTTTGGCAAAACGGACCACTTCACGTCGGCTTTCGCGGCCCTGATGGCCGGAAACCTCAATGGTCAGGCTGACCTCGTCCGTGCCTTCGGCCCGGCGCAGGTTACGGACTGTATCCAGGGCATCGTCCAGATCCTCAAGGCCCGTACACAGCACCACGCGCCAGCGATCATCCGTGCGGCACTCAACCACCAACAACCGGTCCTCGTCACCGAAAACTGTAACCGGCGTGCCGTCAGCGACATTTTCGGTGGCACCGGAGCCCGGTGCAATGTTGCGATTCGCGGCCCGCTGGGGGCGCGCGCGACCATTGGGATTGTCAAAGGATATTGGGTACATAATGTGCTCTGCCCTTTACTACCTACTAGGTAAAGTAGAGCATTTTGGTAAACAAATTATGAAACCAACAAAAAAGC
>JAJFID010000105.1 GCA_021775325.1 Rhodospirillales bacterium | reverse complement strand
CTTGAGGGATTTCGTGTGCTTAATCCGGATGTTGCGGTCCGGCTGGATCCGACGACTGACATGATGGATCCGCGTATCGACGATGTTGATGTATGTATACGTTATGGCAAAGGCGACTATCCGGGCCTGCGCGCTGATGTCATTGAGGATCACGAAGACATCATAATTGTATGCAGCCCCAACCTGCTGAACGGTGAGCACCCGTTGCGGGAAATTTCGGATCTGCGCTGGCATACGTTGATCGACCGGAGTCCTGATCCCCGATACTACAATCGGGCGGACTGGATTCGTTGGTTTAAAACCGCCGGGCTGGATGGTCCCATTTACAAAGACAGACTGGAAGTACCCTGGGAGGAATATGCCATTGCCAGTGCCATTCAGGGTCAGGGCGTTACGCTGGCCAGCCGGCTGCTGGCGACCGAGGATCTGGCTGCGGGTCGACTGATCCAGCCTTTTGATACGTTCTTCCGCGTGGATATGGGTTATTACATGGTGTCTTCCCTGGCATCAGTGAACGACCCCCGGGTTGAGGCCTTCCGCGACTGGGTACTGGATGAGGTCGATTACAATACATCAATGTTGACGGCAAAAGTGACTGGCCCAGCAATGGAGAACTCAGAAGTGACGGGGGAACCAGGCACTTAGGAACTTCAGACAATTTTGGCTTGCGCATACCGGGTCAAAATCTTCCGCACTGTATACGTACTCGAACCAGTACCCCTCCAGAATCGCCGTCAGGCCACGCGAAACCTGTTCCGGATCAACGCTCCCGTATCCACCTTTCACAGTCAGTTCGCGACACAGCCTTTTGGGAATCGCGTAAAGCGTCGCCTCCCGGGGGCCGCACAGTTCCTTCATAGCGGGATTGTTCAGGCTTTCCGCCCGAAAAGCCACCCACGCACGCACCTCGTCCTGAGACCGACTCCAGAACTTTATCTCAGTCTCGATCTCAATGCGGAGCGCCTCGGCCGGATCATCACCCGCAAGGGCCACGGCATCTTCGATCGCTCGGCTGTATTCCGCAGCCTGCCCGCGAACAACTTCAAGCAGCAGATTATCCTTGGACTCGAAGTGCGCGTTGATCATGCCCCGGGACAATCCGGACTGCACACAAATCCTGCTAACTGTAACACCACTCAGTCCGTATCGAGCGACACAGGAAATTGTTGCATCGAGTATCTGCTGTCGGTGTCGGGCTTTCTTCTCGTCCCGGCGACGAAGTCCCTGAATTGAGTCTGAGGTTTTTCTATTCATAAATGACCATAACATATTGAAATTACACCATCAACTTATTTTGTATGAACGTTCGTTCATTTTTATTGACTCTTGAAGCTGACCTGACTAGGCTCTGCTCGACTTCAGACCATGTTCGACTGACACAACGTTGGCGAACAGCATTGTTGAATTGGAAATGCCATGAACGCCATAAACAACGCCACCCCGGTTGAAACCGGCTTTACCATGCCAGCCCGGTTCGGGCCTCATCAGCGGAGCTTTGTAGGCTGGCCGCGCAATCCAATCGGCTACCGCATGGATATGGAAATGATCAAGTCAGAACACGCGGCGGTTGCCCGGGCCATTGCCCGGTTCGAGCCGTGCACCGTCATCGCCGACCCCGCCGATCATGCGGAAGTACAGGGAATTTTTACCGATGATACCAGCATTGACGTGCTTGAAGCCCCCTGTGACGACGGATGGGTTCGCGATAACGGGCCCATTTTTGTAACCCATGCAGACGGTCGCGTCGCCATGTTGGACTTTGTTTTTAACGGCTGGGGCAAGTACCCGATTTATGACAAGGACAACGCCCTGCCGGCAGCAATTGCGAAGGCCTGCAATGTACAGCGATTCGCCTCCTCCATGGTTCTGGAGGGCGGTGGTTTCGGCGTTGATGGTGAAGGCACACTCATCACCAACGAGCAATTTCTGCTCAATCCCAATAGAAACCCCGATATGACGCGCGAGGATATCGAATGTGAGCTGGATCGCACGCTCGGCGTCAAAAAGGTGATCTGGCTGGCCTATGGACTGGTGGAAGATGCAGGCACAGACGGTCACATCGACAATAACTGCCAGTTCCTCGAACCAGGTGTTGTCATGCTGCAAACTGTGAACTCCACCCTCAACCCCAACCATCCGGGTGCTGAAGAGAACCGCCGACGCCTCAAGGAAGCGCGTGACGCCAAAGGCCGGAAACTGGAGATCGTTGAGATGGATATACTACCCTACACGTCACCTGATGGGTTCAGTGCCTACCCAGTGCCCTACACCAACTACTATATTGTGAACGGTGGTGTTATCATGCCCGCCCTTGGTGGCCCTGAGGACGATATCGCATTGCCGAAACTGGAATCCCTTTTTCCCAACCGCGAAATAGTACCCGTGGAGACCATCGCCATGGCCGCCGACGGCGGTGGTATCGGATGTATCACGCAGCAGATGCCCGCCGCCTTCACAGGAGAATAAACAATGAAAACCGTAACCATTGCCGCGACACAGATGGCCTGCAGCGATGACATCGCCACCAATGTGGCCAATGCCGAAAAGCTGGTTCGCGATGCCGTTTCGCAAGGTGCTAACATCGTACTGCTGCAGGAGTTGTTTCAGAGCCAGTACTTCTGTCAAATTGAAGACCCGGCGTTTTTCGCCCTCGCCAAACCTTATGAAGGTAACGAGGTCCTGTCTCATTTCCAATCTCTGGCAAAAGAACTGAATGTGGTCCTGCCCGTCAGTTTCTTTGAGAAAGCCAACAACGCCCACTTCAATAGCCTGGCTGTTATCGATGCAGACGGCGGGTGTCTGGGCGTATACCGCAAGACCCATATTCCCCACGGTGCCGGGTATCAGGAAAAGTATTATTTCAATCCCGGCGATACCGGCTTTCAGGTCTGGGACACGGCAGTCGGACGCATTGGCTGTGGTATATGCTGGGATCAGTGGTTCCCCGAATGTGCCCGGTCCATGGTCCTGCAGGGCGCCGACATTCTGCTTTATCCCACGGCTATCGGCAGCGACCTGTTTGGCGGCACACCCAGTTCAAACCGCAAGTGGCAGCGGGCCATGCAGGGGCACGCCGCGTCCAACAGCGTCGTTGTCGTGGCCTCAAACCGGATTGGACGCGAAGCCATTGGCAACGGCGGCACGCATCTGGATTTTTATGGCAGTTCCTTCATCGCCGACGCTTATGGTGAGCTGGTCGCCGAGGCCGGCACGGACGAGGAAGCCGTCATTCTGGCTACGCTCGATATGGACGCCATCCGGTTTGAGCGTGCCGCGTGGGGATTTTTCCGTGACCGCCGGCCTGAGATGTACGACGACCTGATGACACTGGATGCGGCCTACCAGACTGCCTCTGTGAGGCTTAGTTAAACAGCCTCAGTTGAACCAGACCGGATTGGTCCAGGCACGGCGGCCCTGCTCGTCGGCCACGGTAATGCGCATCCACGATTCCTTGAACCGACTGATGGGCAGGGTTACGTCGGTCAGTCCTTCTCCCTGCTCCTTGGCGGAACGCGATCCGCGGCCCTGGATGGACACGCAGCTCGCCGCCGAACAGGATATATGAACTTCGTCGCCGTCAATCTGCACATCATGAATCTCCGGTCCCTGTGACGAGTAAAACCGTCCGGACTTGAGTGAGTCCAGCAGGGCATCAGGGTCCAGGCTTTCGGCCAGCACATTGACCCAGCCCCCCAGCCAGTCATGGGTCAGAAGGTGGGCATCGTCGGTGGCAAAGCCATTCAGGCGCCAGCCCCCATTGAGTAACTGATCACAAAACGGCCAGTCCTCGCCCCTATCCACTTCAATCTTTGATCCATGATTATAAATCTCCACAGCGTGGGCACAGTCAATGGTCTTGGCATCCTCGACCGTCAAACCATACCAGGACGGATGAACAATGCCGATAAAAGCGCCCGCATCTGCCGCACGACGGGCGATCTCCGGGGCCGTTTCGCCTTCGTGTGGCTTGGCAAAGTCTGTCGGAATGCCGACCGCTAGAATGTGCCAGGGCTCGTCGATGGACGTCTTGCCCTGATGGAGCTCTGCCGCGATCAGGGTGGTGAAGTCGTCTGTCCTGAGGTCGCTGGTGTCGGAGATCGGAAAATCGTAACGATCCATGAAATGCTCACTCATGGCGACAAAATCATGACCGGCTTCACGATACCGATCGATGATCTCCGGCAGCGGATGCTGACCGTCAGAGTTGGTTGAATGGGTATGCAGGTTCCCCCGGTAAAAATTACCGGGCTGACCGAATGGCAGGTTTTGCATGCAGGGGCCTTTCAGGAACGGGTGTAGTCGAACAAACTAAAACGATTCCAGGAATCATAGGCCGAATGGCCGAACACATACCAATGAATTATTCATGATCATTCAACAAACCGGATAGGCGACGCATCATTGCCCATAAACCTGAAACGAAAAACGCCCCGCTACGACGAGCGGGGCGTTTTCACGCGTCGGTGTTACCACCGGCATCACATCATAGGCTAGAAACCAGCGATAATTTCGTTCCAGGCTTCTTCCAGACGCGCAGTTGCGTCATCCGGAATATCCTGGAAGAACACGCCCTGAGCAAACAGATCAGCCGGTGAAGCCAGACCAAGGTTATCAAGAGCCGCAGCGGTGGTCTCGTTGAATGCCTTTTGGTTGGCGTGACCGTAACCCCACTCATTGATCATGTACTCGCCAGCATCCTGGGCCAGCATGCTATCGATCATATCGTACGCAGCATCTTCATTGCCTGCACCATAATCGTCATTGAACATGGCCAAACCACAGACCCAGCACAAAATGCCTTCTTTCGGGTTCAGGTATTCAACCGGAATGCCCTGTGCCTGCAAGTGGACTTTGGCTTCATTCCAGGCATAGGAGGCAACCACCTCGCCGGACGCAATAGCCTGTTCCGCATCGGACTGCGCATCCCAGTAGAACC
This sequence comes from Rhodospirillales bacterium, assembly GCA_021775325.1. Taxonomy (GTDB): domain Bacteria; phylum Pseudomonadota; class Alphaproteobacteria; order Rhodospirillales; family Casp-alpha2; genus JABJGO01. The sequence continues at coordinate 587 of JAJFID010000105.1, read as the reverse complement.
GCACATTGGGGTTCTGCTTGGCAAGCACGGCTTTCATGGCCGCAACATCGTCAGCGCTCGGGTTCCAGATGTTTTCCAACGGCATGCCAAGCACAAGGCCGGCAACCATGAAAGCACTGGTTGAATTGTACATGGCGACACGGCCAGCATATTTATCATCGAACAGGATGTTCCATGAAGGATCTTTGTAGTCGGCCTCATCGACCATGTCCGTGCGGACGATGATAGAGGAGTTACCCCAGTCAAATGGAACAAAAACTTTTTCACCCGCTTCGTTGGAATCGCCAGGCATGTCTCTCAGACCGGCCCAGATGTCGCCATAGTTGGAGAGACGAGAGGTGTCGATCGGCTTGACGATGCCACCGCGGACCCAACGACCAACAGTATCTACACAGGGGTGGCCAACGGTGGGTTTGAACCCGGCACGGACTTTCGCGAAGGCTTCTGATTCAGCGCCGAAGAATGACGTGTCCGGCATACCGCCGTATTTTTCCATGTACTGGCCGAAGAAGCCTTCATCATCGTAGCCACTCCAGGTGAAATAATTTACATCGCCGGCAGCTGTGGCGGGAGAACTCAACAACGGT
>JAJFID010000104.1 GCA_021775325.1 Rhodospirillales bacterium | reverse complement strand
GAATTAATCGTGCCGCGGGCGAACACCGTCCCGACGGCGCCATAGGCGGCCATCTGCCCGGTGAAGGGTTGTGGGGCGATGGGATGTGCGAAGACCGGCACACCATACTTGGCGGCAACCTCGAGCGTCGGGCGTGCCTCCGGCGCGTCGAGCAGAAGGTCGCCGCGCCGGACAACTTTCTTGTCATCTTCCGGATTTGTTTCGGTGGACCGGCGGCGCAAAACTGCGCGGATACGTTCAATCAGCAGGCGTTGGGAGAATGGTTTGGTGATGTAATCATCCGCACCCATGCGGAGACCCAGCATTTCATCAATCTCGTCGTCTTTCGAGGTCAGGAAAATAACCGGCATTTCATTGTCGTCACGCAGCCGTTTCAGCAATTCCATACCATCCATTCGGGGCATCTTGATATCAAGGACAGCTAGGTCTGCAGTAGACCGGTTGAGGCCGCTCAACGCATCTTCCCCATTGTTATAGGTTGTGACATCAAAGCCTTCGGCTTCCAATGCCATGGTAACGGACGCCAGAATATTGCGATCATCGTCCACGAGCGCGATTTTATTGGCCATCTTCTCTCCATATCTTCAATTACAGTTTTAGCAGTGCAACAGCACTTTGTGGCAAAAATATAGTCATTGATGATTTCCATGCATTGACCGCGAGGTTTTTGCCGGATTATAGTCACTGTGATGGTTCCCCGCCAAAGGTGATAAAGCCTGGGGATTAATAGGGAACACGGAGAGGTCGACCCAATAGGGGATCTAAACCGTGGCTGCCCCCGCAACTGTTAGCGGTGAGCATTGTTCGAAAAGGCCACTGGGTAACCGGGAAGGCCGAATGATGTGATGATCCGTGAGCCAGGAGACCTGCCATTAAGTGTCATCGTCAGCTCCAGGGACGGGGTGTCCCAGAGCCGGATTTTCCGAAGACGGTGATGTGGATCCGATTTGATAAATTAAGGTATGGAACCGATCACATGACAACCAAAGTAACTGATATTCGCAACGCTATCGCCGATGATGTATCCAGCCGGGTTCTGCCCGCTGCTTTCGCGCTTGTTTTTGGCGTATTCATGGTTTGGGGCGTTGGTTTTGCCCAGCCAGCCGAAATACATAATGCGGCCCACGACAGCCGACATGCTTTTGCATTGCCCTGCCACTAGGGTTTTCTGCTTTTCCCAATTCTGAAGTGTCGGTCAGCGGTCTGCTGAGATGATTTGCTATGCCAATTGTTTACGGCATGCGGGCTGACCAGACGGGAGTATCAAGATGTTCAGACGTATTATGATGACCGCGCTCATTGCGGGCGCGCTGGCCGGCGTATTTGTATGGGGTGTACAACTGGTAACGACGACCCCCTTAATTGCGCATGCCGAGCAGTACGAAGGCGGTGTAGTGGAAACAGGCCACGATCACGGCGATACAGAATCGGCCGACGACGGTCATAGCCATGGCGATGACGAAACCTGGATGCCTGACGGCGGTTTGGAACGACACGGGTTCACATTGCTGTCTTCGGTGCTCATGGGTGTTGGATTTGGCTTTATTCTGACCGCCGTGTTTGCGCTTCGCGGCATTGAGGTGGACGCCAGACAGGGGGTGTTATGGGGGCTTGGCGGGTTTGCCGCGCTGTACGTTGCACCGGCGTTGGGGTTACCCCCGGAATTACCGGGTATGATGGGTGCGGATGTATCCGAGCGTCAGATATGGTGGGCTGCTACGGCTGTTGCGACGGCCGTCAGTCTGGGCCTGATCGTGTTTGGGGGTAGTGTGGTCATGCGCCTGGCTGGTGTCGTCATTATGGTTATTCCTCACGTGGTTGGTGCGCCCCATCCAGCGGAATTTTCTGAAGGCATTCCCGCTGAACTGGTGGCCCAGTTTGCCGTGTCGTCGCTCGTAACTGTCGGGCTGTTCTGGATCGTTCTCGGTGGATTGGTCGGGTTTTTCTTCGAGAAGTTTGAAAATGCCTGAAATTATGTCGTGACCATTCTCTGGTGACAGTTCCCTGTTGATTATGTATCACTAGTATGTGGTCATAATCGGCAGGACCTGAATGAACAAGTCGCTCAAGAATTTCTTTAACCTCGTTGTTGGTGCCGCACGTGACCTGGCACCAATTGTCGGTGTCATCGGTTTTTTTCAGGTCGTTGTTCTACAGGCTCCATTCCCAAATCTGGAAAATATTATTGTCGGCCTGATATTTGTGGTGCTGGGGTTGGCCTTGTTTATCCAGGGGCTGGAGATGGGCCTGTTCCCTATTGGTGAGTCCATGGCGGATGCGCTGGCACACAAGGGTAGTCTGCCCGCCTTGTTGGGGTTCGCATTCTGCCTGGGTTTCGGAACCACAATTGCTGAACCGGCCCTGATTGCGGTCGCTGCGGAAGCGGCTGGTGTCGCGAGTGCCGGCGGCGCGATAATCGACACTGACGAATCCCGGGATAATTATGCAACGGGGTTGCGATTGACCGTTGCCCTGTCAGTGGGGTTCGCGCTGGTACTCGGCGTCTTCAGGATACTGAAAGGCTGGCCTATCCAGTATCTGATCATTGGCGGCTACATTCTGGTTGTCGTTATCACGCTTTTTGCGCCTGATGAGATAATCGGTATCGCCTATGACTCCGGTGGTGTGACGACCTCTACGATTACGGTTCCGCTGGTAACCGCACTGGGTGTTGGACTGGCGAGTGTCATTCGCGGACGAAACCCCATGATTGACGGTTTTGGTCTCATCGCGTTTGCCAGTCTGACGCCCATGATTTTCGTCATGATATACGGGATGGCCTACTGATGGACATGATCATTGACCTGGCTGTTCATATCGGTACATCGGCGTTTGGTACGGTTCGTGACGTATTGCCCATTGCGGTTATCCTGATCGGTTTCCAGGTGTTCGTTGTGCGTAAAATGCCACCAAATCCCCGGCGCATGGCTATGGGATTCGGGTATGTCATTGTTGGGCTAACGCTGTTTCTGGTGGGCCTGGAGCAGGCACTGTTCCCGTTGGGTGAGACGATGGCGACACAACTTACTACGCCCGAGTTTATACAACCAGAATCATCGACCCAAGTGGCGTGGCGGGACTATATGTGGGTTTACATATTTGCGTTCGCCATCGGATTCTCCACGACCATAGCAGAGCCATCGCTTATTGCTGTGGCTCTGAAAGCCGAGGAAATTTCGGGGGGATCTCTAAACGCTCTGGGTCTGAGACTGGCAGTGGCGCTCGGCGTTGCCGTCGGCGTTTCGCTTGGCGCATTTCGTATCGTTACCGGGACGCCTTTGCCTTATTACATTATGGCAGGTTATGTGATTGTGATTATTCAAACAGTTCGTGCATCGAAGATGATCATCCCTCTGGCCTACGATTCAGGGGGTGTGACCACATCGACAGTTACGGTCCCGGTTGTCGCCGCACTCGGTCTTGGCTTGGCCTCGACGATTCCAGGCAGAAGCCCTTTGATTGACGGCTTCGGATTGATTGCTTTTGCCAGTGTTTTCCCCATTATGGCCGTTTTTGGTTACGCGAAACTGGCTGAATGGCACCGCCACCGAAGCAAGATAAAAACAACAGAAACTCCTGAGAGCAAAAGGAATATTTGATGAATCTCAAACTCATAGTCGCATTGGTCGCAGATGAAAAAGTTGACCGCGTCATGGCTGCGGCGCGTGACGCTGGTGCCACCGGTGCAAGCGTCATTACGAGTGTCAGAGGCGAAGGACTAAAACCGGAAAAATCTTTCCTGGGACTGGAATTGACGGCACAACGGGACATGTTGTTGTTTGTTGTCGCCGCGCCGCTGGCACGCACCATTCTTGAAACCATTTCAGTCGCGGGAAAATTTGATGAGGAACCAGGCTCAGGCATGGCCTTCCAGCTTGAAATAGAAGATGCCGTTGGTCTGAAGACCCAACGGGAAACTATCATTCAGGAAATCGAGGAATCGTTATGAGTGAATCGAAGTATATAAGCGTGGGCGAAATCATGTCCCGCGGTGTCCGCACCATCAGTGGCATGGCAACCGTCGCTGACGCGGTAAAGGAAATGCGGGAGCATCACGTCAGCTCTCTGGTCGTTGATCGGCGGGGTGAGCATGATGAATTTGGTCTGCTTGAAGTCTACGACATTGCCAAAGATGTGGTGGCAACGGACCGCTCGCCCAGTCGGGTGAATGTGTATGAGATCATGTCCAAACCGGTCATGAGTATTGCCGCCGATATGGATATTCGGTATGCGGTGCGGCTGCTGGTCCGGTTCCGCCTGACCCGGGCGCTGGTTATCGATGATGCTCGGGCACCGGTCGGGATCGCTACGCTACGCGATATGGCGCTTTGCCAGATTGAGACTGAAGACTGACATTAGGTCATGGCAATACAGGCAGGTGATGACCGGAATTCTGTGTCGCGTGCGGGCCGAAGTCTCGTTCGCCATGCTCGGTCGGCTGCGCTGGCCACCATTTTGGAAAAACAAGGTGGCCACCCCTATGCCTCTCTTGTAACGGTGGCCTGTGATATGGATGCCAGTCCGATCATGTTGTTCTCGGAACTGGCGGATCACACTCGAAACCTTATGGTCAATGGGCAGGCATCGCTGCTGTTTGAAGCTGCATCCCGGCGACGAAACCCACAAACCGGCCCGCGTGTTACCCTGTGTGGAACGATAAACAAGGTACAGGAAAAGAGGTTGTCCGACAGATTTCTGGCCCATCATCCGGATGCTGAGCTATACAGTGGGTTTGATGACTTTGCTTTCTACAAAATGTCAGTTGAACGCGCCCACTGGGTTGGCGGTTTCGCCAAGGCGCGGTGGCAGGGCGCAAAACAGTTCATGTTTGGCGATGCTGCCGCTATTGGTGCCATCACGGACGCTGAACCACATGTCATCGGACATATGAATGCCGATCACGGTGATGCCCTTGACGCCTGTGTACGGGCATTTGCGGGCCGTCGCGGATCCGGATGGAACATGGTCGGCCTGGATCCGGAAGGGATGAGTTTGCGTCTGGGCGGACGATTTGCCCGTCTGGATTTTGATCGGCCCGTTGCTGATGCTGAGGATTGCCGCCGGACGCTGGTCCAAATGGCTAAACAGGCCAGAAAGCTCCTCGCAAAGTAGTTATTTCACCTGCAGATAATACCTGAATCATAGAATAGTTCGAACGGACTTGTAGCACCCGGATCGCGGCGCTATCTTCCAGACTCTCACATAAAAAAAGCGAACGAAATATTGTGAGACAGGTTTGAGGATTTAGGAGCACATCGTGCAAGACGTTGGACATGCGGTGAGTTCCTTCGGGCTGGTTAACCAGGGCCTGAAGGACATCAGTACGGCTTACTGGAATTTCGGTTCTTCCAGGTTGATTGAGATGGCAATTGCCCGGAGCGAAGGCCTCATGGCGCGCGGTGGTTCATTCGTAACGTTGACCGGACAGCACACGGGGCGCTCACCGAATGACCGCTTTATTGTTGAAGACGACGCAACCCGTGATGAAATCTGGTGGGGTGACGTCAATCGCCCCATATCCGTGGCGAATTTTGAACGTCTTTATGACAAGATGCTGGCCCATTATGCAGGTCGGGACGTGTTTGTTCAGGACTGTT
>JAJFID010000103.1 GCA_021775325.1 Rhodospirillales bacterium | reverse complement strand
ATGACATGTGGCCAACACACAACCTGCACTAAACGCGACACTTATTTTACTGTCCGCTCGTGGCTGAAATTGATTATGTCAGCATGGATCAATCGTTGATTTTCAGGCGCATCTCGTGTATAGTCTGATTGCTGTTTTCCTTCGAGCGTTATCTGCTCAGGGAAGGCAAAAAGGGAGGATAGGAAACTATATGAAACCGCCTCACCAGTCTCGGCCCCTCTAAGCAGCAGGGGCGTTTAAAATCGCAAATTTTGTAATATGTGAACGTGTAAACGTTCGTTATTTAGCCCCGGCTAATTGCTGGGGCATGGCCTCAGAGTCATATTTGCAACCCCGCCCGAACTCTCGTGGCGGGGTTTGCTTCTGTCCACCTCACCAACTCTGTTCGGATGCGTGAGCGTATTTTGCCGAGTCCCATTTCTTTCCGGCGTGCCGACCTGGCGGATGAACGTCTTGTCGCTCGTTGGTTTAACGCGCCACATGTTTCCGAATTCTGGGGGCAGCCCGAGGTTAACATTGGCGACTTTCATGCCGCGATGGCGGGCACGGCGACGCTCTTTAATTACTGGATCGGTGAAGACGGTGATATGTCATTCTGTATGCTGGCGACATCGAATGCAGCAATGGATACACCGACACATCTGGCACCGTTTCTGAGCAGTACCGGCGATACATGGACTCTCGATGTCCTGATCGGTCCCATAGAATACATCGGGCGAGGGATTGCTGCAGATATGTTGGTGTCGTTTATGGATTTCCTGCGAGAAATGAATCCAAACCTCGCCGCAATATTGATTGATCCGGAAGCGGACAATCCGCGCGCTATTCATGTGTACAGTAAGGCTGGGTTCCGACAGGTCTCTGCTTTTACGCCGACAGAAGGTCCATTTCAGGGAAAGTCTCATGTTCTGATGGCGTGCCACTATGACTAGTGGCAAATTGGCGCATTAGTTGAAGAAAGAATACTGGCATGCTCGAGACAGAATACGATCATATCGAAACGACTCTGAATGATGACAACGTGCTTCTGGTCCGAATGAGCCGACCCGAACAGGCAAATTCGTTCAATACGCGGATGGCCGAGGAGGTTCGGTCCGTATGGATAGATATCGAATCCGGGAAGACGGATGTCCGGTGCGTTGTTTTGACGGGATCTGGCAATCGGGCATTTTGTGCGGGTGCTGATCTCAAGGAACGAAACGGTATGTCCGAGACTGAATGGGAACATCAGCACCGAATATTTGAAGCCATGTCATACGGCATTATGAATAGTCCGGTTCCCACAATTGCGGCTGTCAACGGCGCCGCGGTGGGTGGCGGTCTCGAGTTGCTGCTGGCCTGTGATTTTGCCTGCGCCGTACCCGGTGCGCGATTTGCATTTCCGGAAAGCCGACTGGGTTTTATGCCTGGCGTTGGTGGGACCCAGTTACTGCCCCGCCGTGCCGGACTGGCACGGGCGCGTGAGATTTTGATTACCGGCGAGGGATTCTCCTCGGATCAGGCATTGAACTGGGGCGTCGTAAATCATCTCTTCTCGCCTGAAGAGCTTCTTCCCAAAGTGCTGGAGATGGCGCACGGTGTGGCAACCAATGCGCCGCTGGCCGTCGCCGCAATTCGCGAAGCGACGATGCAGGGACTCGATCTGTCCCTGCACGATGCACTTGAGCTTGAGTTGCGGCACTATTATTCACTGGTGGACACCGATGATCGCAGAGAAGGCATTCGTGCGTTCAACGAGAAACGCGAACCTGTATTCAAAGGTAATTAGTGTGTCGGGCGGGTCTGGTTGCCGAAGATTTCCCGGCTATGGAGCCGGTCATGGATGTATTCGAGGCTCGTGACAATATGGTGGACCCTCACACCATCATCGGACAGCGGCAACCTTAGCAAATACTGAAATCGCTCCATCCTTAACGGCAATGCGATCTCTGATAGATACGCCTTTGGTTGTTTCGTTTCCACGACTTGCAGCATGTTGTTGTGGACTGTGTCTGCCAACTCGCTGGGCTGGAGGTCCCTTATGGTTTTGTTGGTATTATCCTGGCAATAGACGCGGGTCAGATTGGTGCCCCAGAAACGACTGCGGAACATGCCGGTTTCCGGGGGAACGATGTCGGCCACATGAACATCCGGGATGATTGACGAAGGCATCTGCAACAGATCGAAATCTTGCCACGAAGGCGCAAATCTGCCTGTTCGCAGTGCGTCCCAATAGTCATAAACGACGCGGAGACCTTCAGGCAACTCATCGTAATCTACCTCGGCTTGCAGGTACTGCCCCACGTTTCACCATCCGGCTTGTGCTATTTTCGATAGCACATGATACTCGTCTGAACTGACATCAATATTACCGAGATGCACATGACTGATGACTATTTTCGACCCAAGAACCCCGAGACGCTGGCAGCGCAGGCTCTAGGATGGGAGGATGCAGAAACCGGTGCCGTTGTTCCGCCAATTCACGTCGCGACCACCTATGCCCGTGATGAGCACTACGAAAAAACGCAAGGGCGCTCCTACATCCGCGATCAGGGACCAACCCAGGAACATGCTGAACAAGTTATAGCGACTCTTGAGGGTGGCGCGGATGCACTGACGTTCGGATCGGGAATTGCCGCTTGTACGGCACCATTTCACGCGCTTTTTGCTGGTGATGGTGTGGCCGTTTCGCGAACGATTTACCACGGTGTGTTGAGCTGGCTAGAGATGTTCGGCGCGGAGCGCGGACTGAATATTGAGTATTTTGATACAGGCAATCTGGATCAGCTACGTGACATCCTGAAACGCGGTAATACCAAACTGGTTTGGCTGGAAACACCGGCTAATCCGACCTGGATTATCACGGATATCGCTCAGGCAGCAGAGATGGCACATGAAATGGGGGCCATGGTCGCTGTGGATTCAACTGTGGCAACGCCCGTTTTAACCCGACCGATTGAACACGGTGCAGATTTTGTGTGCCACTCGGCGACCAAATTTCTCAATGGGCATTCTGATGTGCTGGCTGGCGCACTGGTCGCGGCAGATGCCGAGAATCCTCTATGGCAACGTATCAGGCAGCACCGGGTATATGCCGGACCTGTATTGGGTCCGTTTGAGGCATACTTGCTGACACGTGGCATGCGTACGCTGTTCCTGCGTGTTCCAAAACAGTCTGAAAATGCACTGATCATTGCCCGGTACCTGGACACCCATCCAAATGTGGAGATCGTACATTATCCTGGTTTGCAAAGTTTTCCGGGGCATGAAATTGCCACGCGACAGATGATAGGCGGATTCGGTGGTATGCTGTCATTTCAGGTGCCCGGCGGCAGAGACGAAGCCATTCAAGTGGCGCGGCATGCCAGAATCTTCAAACGCGCCACGTCCCTTGGTGGTGTCGAAAGCTTGCTGGAGCACCGAAAATCCAGCGAGAGCGACGTTACCGATACGCCGGAGAATCTGATCCGGGTATCGACGGGCATTGAACACCCTGATGACCTGATGGCAGATTTGGAGCAGATGCTTGTCGTGTTGTAGAATGCAGTAATCGCGAGTAGAGGGAGATTAGCATTATGGCAAACGAAGCAAATGACTCGGACAGCGGGACGTCTGAAGAATCATCGTTACCCCGCCGGTCTCTGATGCAGGGAGAGTTGATTTTCGAGGAAGGTGATGTTGCCGATTCTGCGTACCTTATTCTGGAAGGCGAGGTGGAGATTTTCCGGGGTGACGGCGCCAAGCAGGTTGGTGTTGCTACCCTGTCGCGTGGCGAGATATTTGGCGAGCTGTCTTTGATTGATGGCAAGCCGCGGGCTGCATCTGCACGGGCCATTTGCGATTCAAAAATGCTGATTATTCGTCCTGAAGATATGGAAGCGCGCCTTGAGCAATTGGGCGAGACCGATAAGGTCCTGAGGCGACTAATGGGCATATTTGTGTCGCGCTTGCGTGGGCAGCTAGACCGTTTGGTCTGATCGTCTTTTGCGGATTCTAATGCATGACAACAGTTGAGAAATCGGCGACCGGAAAGTTTTTGTGGCTGGTTCGTCATGTCTTGTTCCCAGCCGCATTCGCCCTTGTTCTGGTTGCTGTGATTGGCGGGATCCTCGTCTATCGTGACTCTCAGATGAGAGATTTTCTGGGAGCCTCACAGACAGAAAGCGCCGACCTGCAACAGCCTGAGTCGGAAGACTTTCCCAACACTGAAAGTGTTGCACAAGATTTACCACCCGCAGTTCAGGTGAACTCCTACCCTCCGGGCCGGGAGTATCTGTTGTCGGAATGGCAGACTGTTGATGACCCGGGTGGATTTGTCGACGCCACATTCGTCAATGGCGAACTCATTGGGTTGGATGAGGTTGTCAGCGTCGTACCGGGAGACGTCATTCATTTGACGGGTTGGGCCGGGCACAGATTACTGGGCATGCGCTTTCCCGAAGTCTTGTTTTCCGTCTGTGACAAGGTTGTGGGTGGCGTGGCAGTGACGGGCGCAAGACCCGACATCGCGGAGTCTGTCCATCCTAACCTGATGTTTTCCGGATGGGAAGCTAACCTGTTCGCCTCGGACCTTCCTCGCTGCGACGAATCCACGATCTCTGTGTGGGGGCGCCCGCCTGTGGGTTGGACTCTGCGTCCTGTGCTTGGTGGCAGAATATTTGAGGTCTCCATATCAACTGATCCGGATTCAATTATGGTTATCCACGAAGAGCCCCTTGTTCGCCCTGAAGATGCGCGGGAGGCAAAAACCCGACGGCTAAGCATTCATCACGATGAAACAACCCTCCATCAATGTGCGAATGCGAGCTGCGATGTTATGGCGAAATTATCTCAAGGTGCGCTCAATGCAGTTATCGTTGAAGAGTCGGAGGGTTGGGTCCTGCTGCAATCTGTCAAAGGATCTGGCTGGACTATGGATTCCGGGTTCCGGGTCCTGCCGTAGAGGCCTGCCGGGTAACAGTATGTCCAGTTGACGCTACCGAATGCATAGATCAGGATACGGTGATCGCCCACAGTACATCCGAAAACGGACAGGACAGTAAATGAGTGAAGCCGAGACATTTCTGGCGCAACACCCCGAAATCAGATTTATCGATGTGCTGAATTACGACCTATGCGGCATCATGCGCGGCAAACGCATCGATGTTTCGCAACTGGGCAAACTGTATGACGGTGGATTCCAGTTTCCGAGTTCATGTGTGCTGCTTGATGTTACGGGGGATAGCAGCGATCCCGACGGACGTGGTTTTTCTGATGGCGACCCCGACGGTATCCTTGCCGGTATTCCGGGAACATTAGCGACTATTCCCTGGCAGGAAGACGACGTGGCGCAGGTTCTGACCAGCTATTACGAGGAAGATGGCTCAATCATGGTTGACGATCCACGCCATGTACTTGGCGGTGTCGTGTCTAAACTGCGGG
>JAJFID010000102.1 GCA_021775325.1 Rhodospirillales bacterium | reverse complement strand
AAGAACAGTTTTGTCCGATCAGGCCCGTGAGAGCGGTCAACCTGAGGAAATTATTGAAAAAATGGTCGAAGGACGTCTTCGCAAGTACTACGAAGAAATCTGTCTTCTGGACCAGGTGTTTGCTATTGATGGCGAAACGCGCGTGGAAAAAGTCCTTGAAAAAGCTGCCAAGGATGTGGGCGCTTCAGTCTCCATTGATCAGTTTGTATCATACAAACTGGGTGATGGTATCGAGAAAGAAGAATCCGATTTTGCGGCTGAAGTCGCCGCTGCCGTCGGTGGTTAACCGGCTTTTTAGAAACGCGCTTTCGGGCGTGTTTTTTTTCGCTACGAGTTGGCTCAACAATCAAAATCTTTCCGCATACTGATCGCCAGTTAGTGGTATAAACTCTGGACCACCGGCCCAACATCCCATAGCCTGCGGTCATCAAATTGAGGATGGATACTCAAACATGGCAGCGCAACCGTCCTATAAACGAGTCCTCCTGAAGCTGTCCGGAGAAGGCTTGCTTGGTGAGCGCGAGTATGGTCTTGACCCGGAAACTGTTGAACGAATTTGCGCAGAAATCGTTGTCGTTCATAAGATGGGGGTGGATATCAGCCTAGTTATTGGGGCTGGCAATATTTTTAGAGGCGTGTCCGGTGCTGCACAGGGCATCGAACGGACCACAGCCGATTACATGGGGATGTTGGCGACAGTGATCAACGCGCTTGCGGTCCAAAGTGTACTTGAATCCAAAGGGGCACCAACCCGCGTCATGTCAGCGATACCAATGTCGATGGTGTGCGAGCCCTATATCCGTCGTCGCGCTGAACGGCATATGGAAAAGGGGCGCATAGTTATTTTCGCCGCGGGTACGGGAAATCCATTTTTTACAACAGATACGGCAGCAGCACTCCGTGCTGCTGAAATGGGATGTGATGCTTTGTTGAAAGGCACGCAGGTGGATGGCGTCTACAGTGCTGACCCACTGAAAGACCCAGATGCAGAACGTTACGAGACATTGAGTTACCAGGATGTACTGAGCCAGAACCTACGGGTCATGGATACGTCTGCAATCGCCCTATCCAGAGAGAATAATATTCCAATCCTGGTGTTTTCCATCCACGATGAGCAAGCTTTTGCCGATGTCGTATGCGGACGCGGCAGATGTACTATAGTAAGTTAAGGGGTTAACAGCGGATAAGGCGGTCACGGTCAGGGTGTTTGTATCATTATACTCGTGACCAGCCATAAGAAATGTAGGGAGAGCGACGTGTCAGAGTTCAAGTTTTCCGCAATGAAAAAAGATATTAGCCGCCGTATGGACGGTGCGATTGAGGTGTTACATCAGGAGTTTGGTGGCCTGCGGACGGGTCGCGCAGCGACCAGCCTGTTGGAACCCCTGACCGTAGAAGCATATGGTAGCCCCATGCCGATGAATCAGGTTGGTACGATCGGTGTACCTGAAGCCAGGATGCTGACAGTGCAAGTTTGGGACAAATCATTGGTAAATGCCGTTGATAAAGCGATTCGAGAATCAACTCTGGGACTAAACCCTCAAATTGATGGTCAAACTGTTCGCGTGCCAATACCAGCGTTGACGGAAGAGCGGCGGGCTGAACTGGCGAAGGTCGCGGGTAAATATTCGGAAGAAGCCCGGATTGCTGTACGCAATGTACGTCGGCATGGCATGGATGACCTGAAACGGGCCGAGAAAGACAATGAGATTTCTCAGGACGAACACCGTGATTACGGTCAGGAAATTCAGGAACTGACAGATGCCAGTATCGCCAAGATAGATGAAACCCTTGCGAACAAAGAATCTGAAATCATGCAGGTCTGATTAGATGTCTACGGCGAGTCTTCAAACCTCTGATCCCGCGCATCTCCCAATACATGTTGCCGTTATAATGGATGGCAACGGCCGATGGGCTCACGCGCGCGGTTTACCGAGAATCGAAGGCCATCGTCGAGGCGCAGAATCAGTCCGGGCTGCCGTACGCGCGGCAACACAATCGGGCGTGCAGTATCTCACCTTGTTTGGGTTTTCTTCAGAAAACTGGAAACGTCCAGCCGACGAAATTCGCGATTTGATGGGCCTGCTGAAATATTATCTTCGTAAAGAGATCGCGGAACTTCATAAGAATAATGTACGGTTTCGTGTCATCGGGGACCGATCGAGCTTGGGTGATGATATCGTTGCATTGATCGAAGATGCAGAACGGCATACGGTCGGGAATACTGGACTTACGTTGGTGTTGGCACTGAGTTATGGTGGGCGAGGCGATGTGACCGCTGCCGTGCAATCGATTGCTGAACGTGTCGCCGACGGAACTTTATCTCCATCAGAGATAGACGAAGAAACAATATCCGACAATCTGTCTACTAACGGGATACCCGACCCTGACCTATTGATAAGGACGAGTGGTGAGCAGCGCATCAGCAACTTTCTTCTGTGGCAAATGGCCTACACGGAGTTCATGTTCGTTGACTGTCTATGGCCGGAATTTGGTGAAGCCGAATTCAACCGGGCTCTAGATGCATTTCAGAACCGGGAACGCCGTTTTGGCGCAGTCAGCGGCTGATAAAGGGACGCTACGTGTCACCACTTTTCCTCCGAATAATATCAGCCCTCGTTATGGCACCTGTCGCCTTGATTGCGGTCTATATGGGTGGGTTCTGGTATCAGCTGATGGTGTCCGCCGTCATGTTTGTGGGGGTGATTGAACTGTTTCGTATGTGTGTACGGGCACCAACTGTGACCAAAGTTGTCACCTGGTTTGTCCCAGGTTTCCTGTATTTGGCGAGTGCTTGGTTGTGCATATTGTGGCTTCGCCAGCCTGATGATACAGGAATGACGGTGGTGATCTGGTTGTTCGCTTTGGTGTGGGGTGCCGATAGTGGCGCGTATCTGGCCGGATCCCTGATTGGTGGCCCCAAACTGGCACCGGGTATCAGCCCAAACAAAACATGGGCCGGGCTCATTGGTGGTGTGACGACGGCCGCCGCCATTGGCTATCTTGCACACGTCTATTTTGATGTTTCTGAATCCGCCGTGAGGATCGTCATGTTCAGCGCTGTGCTGGCAGTTATTTCACAAGGCGGAGATCTGCTTGAATCGGTGGCAAAACGCTGTTTAGACGTCAAAGATTCGGGGAACATTATTCCTGGACATGGCGGCGTACTGGATCGCATCGACGGGTTGGTTGCCGCTGCAATTGGTGCGGGCGTTGCCAGATGGAATTATCAGGAACATACTGGCTTATGGTTGTAGAATTCACACCAAAACCGGCTGTAACGGCGTTTTCAGCCTCATCGGTCGTCAATCGACCGGATAGCAGGTCAAGCAGTGTCACTGTGCTGGGTTCGACCGGGTCTGTCGGTCGCAATACTATTGATCTTATAGAACGGACACCTGATCGATTTGAGGTGAAAGCGCTAACTGCGCATACGGATGTTGAAAATCTTGCGGTGCAGGCACGACGCTTGCGGCCAGAGTTAGCGGTCGTCGCTGATGAAGCCAGTTATGGACCGCTCAAGGATGCGTTATCCGGCAGCAATGTCGCTGTTGCTGCTGGTCAGAGCGGTATTATGGAAGCATCGTCAATTGACTCTGATTTTGTAATGGCGGCGATCGTGGGTGCCGCAGGACTTGAACCCACGTTGAACGCTGTGCGCCGAGGTGCGTCGGTGGGGCTTGCCAACAAAGAATGCCTGGTTTCCGCAGGCCACCTGTTTATGAATGAAGTCCGGCGCAGTAACGCAACCTTACTGCCGGTGGATTCAGAACATAATGCCATATTCCAGGTATTCGATTTTGAACGTCCTGAAACCGTTGCCAGTATAGTTTTGACAGCCTCTGGTGGCCCGTTTCGTTCTTTGTCCCTTGATGAAATGGCCAACGTGACACCTGAGCAGGCCGTTTTGCACCCAAACTGGAGTATGGGTGCAAAAATTTCTGTAGATTCTGCAACGATGATGAACAAGGGATTGGAGCTTATTGAGGCATTCTATTTGTTTCCGGTTTCCCTGGATCAGATTGAAATACTCGTCCATCCCCAGTCTGTTATCCATAGTATGGTCGAATACATCGACGGATCAGTGTTGGCGCAGATGGGAGAGCCGGACATGCGTACGCCGATTGCCTATGCAATGGCGTGGCCGGATCGAATTCCCACACCAACACAAAAATTACGGTTGAGTGAAGTGGCGACGTTGACTTTTGAGCAACCGGATACCCAAAGATTTCCATGTATCGAACTCGCCCGCCACGCTATTCGGGCCGGTGGTGATAAGCCCTGCATTCTCAATGCTGCAAACGAAGTTGCCGTCGCATCGTTCCTGAATGGCGCAATTCGCTTTCTTGATATTGCCCATGTGGTAGAAGAAGTGCTTTCATCAAGCGAAAATCACGATGTTCAAACGCTTGATGGTGTATTGTCTGCAGATTATTCAGCACGAAATTCTGCGGATGCCTTAATTAAATCTAAATTCGTGCATATATAACTTTTCGATTCTTTTGATGACGTCGCGTGACGATCTGGCAAACGGCAGGACCTATGGAACTATCTGATATCATTCCCTTTTTAATTGTTTTGACCGTTCTCGTGTACGTTCATGAATGGGGGCACTACTGGGTCGCCGTCAGGAATGGTGTGCGTGTCGAGGTTTTTTCAATTGGGTTCGGGCCCGAACTGTTTGGTTGGAACAACAAAGCCGGAACGCGTTGGAAAATTAGTGCTGTTCCGTTGGGCGGTTACGTCAAAATGTTCGGTCAGAGCGACTCAGAGCCTGACGACGACGTGGGCGGGGATCTGACTGAAGAAGAGAAGGCTGTCTCGTTCGCACACAAAACGCTGTGGCAGCGTACAGCAATCGTCGCGGCCGGCCCGTTAGCGAATTTCCTGTTTGCCATGGTGGTGTTTTTTCTGCTGGCCTGGCTGGTCGGAACACCTGTTCCGCATGCCGGTATCGGCCAGGTCATGCCCGACAGCCCAGCAGACCGCGCCGGGGTTGAGACCGGCGACACCATCGTCGC
>JAJFID010000101.1 GCA_021775325.1 Rhodospirillales bacterium | reverse complement strand
AAATCACATGTTCATAATCTGGAACCAGAAGACATGGTCGCACTGACGGTCGAGGCTGCCGCCATGGCAGGTGTTCCGCTTGCAGGAACGAACTGGATTCCCGGGGCCTAATAGATGTAATCTAGGGAAATTTTTTTAACTGATGCGGCGGGAAGTACCTGCCGCCGCATCGGCAAGACTCAACAACATTGTTTGTAGACTATTGGGGTACAAAAACAGGGAAAGGAGAATTCGGCATGGCCGTTGATCTGGCGAAAGTCGCAAAAGATAAAAAGATTAAGTATTTTCTGATCAGCTTTGTTGATCTGTTTGGTGTTTTACGCTCCAAGCTGGTGCCGGCGCGGGCCATTGGCGGCATGCAGAAGGACGGTGCCGGATTTGCGGGGTTCGCAGCCTGGCTGGATATGACTCCTGCGCATCCTGATATGTTCGCGATCCCCGATCCGGACAGTCTGATCATCCTGCCCTGGCAAAAGGATGTGGCCTGGGTTGCCAGTGATCTTTACATGGACGGCAAACCGGTTGTTGCATCGCCCCGTGTGGCCTTGAAGGACCAGATGGCAAAAGCCAAGAAGATGGGTTACACCTTCAAGACCGGCGTGGAATGCGAGTTCCATCTGATCAACGCCGATGGCTCCGACATTTATGACGAACGGGATACCCAGGAAAAACCCTGTTACGACCAGAGCGCACTTATGCGCCGGTATGATGTCATCTCGGAAATCTGCGATGCCATGATCTTGCTCAAATGGGGTTCCTATCAAAACGACCACGAAGATGCCAACGGCCAGTGGGAAATGAACTGGGAATACGACGACGTCCTGAAAACCTCGGACCGTCATGTGTTCTTCAAATACATGGTTAAAACGGTTGCCGAAAAACATGGCATGCGCGCCACGTTCATGCCCAAACCGTTCATGAACCTGACCGGCAACGGGTGCCACATCAACGCGTCCCTGTGGGACAAATCCGGCAAAAAGAACATGTTCCAGGATCCCAAGGGTGAACTGGGCCTGAGCAAGGCCGCCTACAACTTCCTGGGCGGCGTCATCACCAACGTGGATCAGCTGTGCTCCATCTTCAATCCGACGGTTAACAGCTATAAACGCATCAACGCGCCGCGCACCACCTCGGGCGCCACATGGTCACCGAACACCATTACCTATGGCGGTAACAACCGTACGCACATGGTTCGTATCCCGGAAGCCAATCGACTTGAGTTCCGACTGGCCGACGGTGCCATGAACCCGTATCTGGCACCTGCCGGACTGCTGGCGTGTGGACTGCACGGCATCAAGAACAAGACCGATCCGGGCAAACGGCTGGATATCGACATGTATGCCGACGGGCACAAAGTGAAGGGTGCCAAGAAACTGCCGCTCAATTTGCTGGATGCGCTACGTCTGACCGAAAATAGCAAAACCGTGCGCGAAGCCATGGGCGACGAGCTCATCGATTCATACGTGAAACTCCGCATGGAAGACTGGCAGAGCTACGCATCTCACCTGACACAATGGGAACGGGACCATACGCTGGATTGTTAGACCGCTAGAAACTCCACTCCAGTACCGGACTATGGCCGGACCTGTAGCAGGTCCGGCCATTTTTGTGCCTTGCGCGATATTTTTGTGGAAAATTTTGCCCGGACGCACCACTTAAGGGGTACGCAGTGGAACGTTTAACCGGATCCGAGGGCCTGACCAATGGCTGACGAAGCAGATTTTTTGATGATGATTGAAGCCCTGTCGCACGAATTTCTGGAAGAATGCCAGGAAAAACTGGACAGGATCGAAGGCTGTCTGGACGACATTCACAGTGGAACGGGTATCGTTGACGAGAACCAGATGTTGATCAAACGCGATATCCACAGCATTAAGGGCGGCGGTGGGTCGTTTGGTTTTCCGACCATCTCAAAGCTATGCCAGGGATTGGAAAATTATCTGGAAACCACCAGCGACAATCAGAATATCAATGTCTTTGATATCGCCATTTTTGTTGATGCAATCCGATCCATTGTTTTTGACCGGAAGGAACCTGACGCACAGGATCAGGAAATGCTATTGAAAAGCCTTCCGTCCGGTCGACAACAGTCCGGAAAGATGGCGATCACAAGAGGCGTTGGCCTGCTCATTATGCCTAAAGGGATTCAGCGGAAAATTGTTGGCCAGGAGCTGGCGCAACTTGGTTTCAAGTTGACGCTGGAAACCAACCCTATTGCCGCCATCGACACGGCCCTGGTGTTGAAACCTGACTTTGTCATTGTTTCCATGGTCAATGAAATGCTGACGGGACCGGAAATCGCGAACATGTTTCATGCGGCGACAGTGCTGCGGCATATGCCTTTCGCCATCCTGACTGCGGGAAACATCAATGACCTGGACGACGCACCGGAGTCGACGACCTTCATTCACAAGGGAATGACATTTACAAAGGACTTGTTGATGTTTGTAAATGCCGCATCAGATAACAAACATGCAGCATAACACCGGGATCAAAACTACCGCGTGTCAGCAATCATCGCCGTGACGACGTCATTCAACCGGTATTTTACGGTCACAGGATCTTCATCCTTAACAATGTAGTCCTTTGCACCGGCCACAATACAGGCCTCAACAACGGCCTGATTACTCACAGTCGTCATCATGACAATGTACGCATTTTTGTCCCGGGCCAGAATGGACTTCAGTGTTGATACACCGTCCTTGACCGGCATTTCGATGTCCAGAAGCACAAGGTCAGGTTTCTGGTCCTGGTAAAGCGTAAGTCCAAGCGCGCCATTTTCAGCTTCGCCAACGACGTCACAGCCGACCGCATTCAACATAATCCGCGCTATGCCACGCATGCTCGCCATGTCGTCAATAATAATGGCTGTTGGTTTGGCTTCTTCGCTCTGGATTTCAGTCATGTGCCAGCCTTCGGTTCATGGGGGCGCGACTGTGAGAGTAACCTCAGTAGAGCCGAGGTATCAATGCCCGTTTGGAGGGCCCACGCGTACAGGTGTCTTGGCGCTGCACGCGGCATCGGTTATACGTCGCCCATGCAGGAATTTGACACCATCATTATCGGTGCCGGGGCGGCAGGTCTCATGTGCGCGGGCGAGGCGCAGAAACGCGGTCGTCGGGTACTGGTCGTCGACCAGGCGAACAAAGTCGCTCAGAAAATCCGAATATCCGGTGGCGGTCGCGCCAATTTCACGAATATTCATTTGTCACCTGCCAATTTTCTGTCGGACAATCCTCATTTCTGTATTTCCGCCCTGAAACGATATACCCAGCACGACTTTATTACCCTGGTAGACAAACATGCCATTGCCTATCACGAGCGTGACCATGGCCAGTTGTTCTGCGACGGCTCGGCACAGCAGATTATCGATTTGCTAATGGCTGAAGCGGATGGCGCAAGCGTCCTTACCGCAACCTCAGTAACCAGCCTACGCAGGGCAGACAACGGTTTCACTGTAGATACCAGCAGGGGAATGTTCTCGTCACAATCCGTTGTCATCGCCACTGGGGGACCATCTATCCCGAAAATGGGGTCAAGCCGGTTCGGTTACGACATAGCCCGCCAGTTCGGACTCAAGATCATAGAACCGAGACCCGGTCTGGTGCCGCTAACGTTTCATGCAGATATTCTGCGCGACCTCCAGGAATTGTCGGGTGTATCGCTCGACGCGTCGGTGAGATTCGGCAAGGTACAGTTTACGGAAGCCCTGCTGTTCACGCACCGGGGACTCAGCGGACCCGTTATCCTGCAAATATCATCCTACTGGCGGGATGGTGACACGATAACGATTGACCTGCTGCCGGGAATGGATGTGTTTGATTATCTGAAACAGGCCAAGACCAGCCAGCCCACACGCGATGTGCGAACCGTTCTGGCGCATGTTCTGCCCAAGCGACTGGCATATCGCATATGTGACTGGGCCGCGTGCAGCGGGCGTCTGGGTGAGACGTCTGACAAGGCCCTGCGTCAACTGGGCGCGCGGACCAACGCCTGGCAGGTCACACCAGACGGTTCCGAGGGGTATCGCACGGCAGAAGTCACCGTCGGTGGCATCGATACCCGGGAGTTATCGTCAAAAACCATGGAGGCCAAATCTGTGCCGGGCCTCTATTTTATTGGCGAGGCCGTCGACGTTACCGGTCATCTTGGCGGATTTAACTTCCAGTGGGCATGGTCATCGGGCCACGCCTGCGGACAGGTGGCGTAACAACCCGCCAGCCTGATCAGTTACCAATCCGGTTATTTAATCGTCAAGCAGGCACACGTTGCCAGTTGCGTAACTTTTTGAGACACGCTGCCCATGAGCAAAGCCTTGAGGGGGCCAAATCCACGTGTGCCAATAACGATCAGGTCGGCGTCGACGTTTTCAGCAATCTTGAGAATTCGATTGGCCGAATCACCTTCCGCAACCTGCGAGGTTACATTCTGGGCACCCTGGGCCTTGGCGATCTCCTCGGCATGATCCGTGATGCGTCCGCCCAGCGCTTCCATGACGTCATGGGAGATGCGGTCCTTTTCGGCCTGACTGGCGTAGGCAATCAATCCGCTCGACACGTTTGCCGAATCAGGTTTGGGAACGGATGGTTCGCGCACAAGGTGTTCCACCTCGGTCATACGGCGGAATGCTGATGGCGGCTCGCCATGCAAAAGCACGTGTCCGATCGTCAGTTGCGCATCATATTTGACTGCCAGATCAGCGGCTGCTTTAACGGCCTTTGAGCCGTGTTCAGAGCCATCGGTTGCAACAAGAATCTTCGAAAACATACGAGCCTCTCAATAGTTTATGGGCAGACCCTGCGGCCTATCGGGTGCCGAGTACAATCCCGACGCCAAGCATCATATCGATGATCACCGGACTCTGGAACACATGATTTGAAATTCTAGAGGATATATCCGTATGCGATGGCCAGCAGCACACATCCCAACACCATGCGATAGAACACAAATGGGGCAAAGCTGGCCCGGCGCAACCATGCCATCATGATCAGAATGGCTACCAGCGCCGTGGCGAATGACATACCACCAACCACGAGAGCATCGCCCGTCAACTGGGCATTACCCGATTGATGAAGTTCCAGGCCTTTCAGGACACCCGCACCAGCAATGGCTGGTATGGACAACAACATGGAGAATCGCGCGGCATCCGGTCGCTCCATGCCGAGCAGTCGGGCGGCCGACATCGTAATACCGGCGCGGCTGGTACCGGGTATCAATGCCAGAACCTGAAACACGCCAATAATCAGCGCATCCGATATACGAATGTGTTCCATGCGCCTGACCGTCATACCGAGCCAGTCTGTCAGTGCCAGAAATATGCCGAACCCAAGCATGGCCCAGCCAATAACGGTGATACTGCGGAATCCGCCCGGATAGTACTTGTTCATGAAATAACCGGCGATGATGACTGGGATTGTCGCGATGATAACGTAGGCCGCCATGCGAGCCCGGGGGTCCCGACGACCGCGTGCCACGTTGAAAATTCCGGCGATAATGCCTGCAATGTCACCAAGGAGATAAAGGATGACCGCGCCCAGCGTACCAACATGGACGGCGACATCCATGAGCAACCCCTGATCCTCCCATCCGGTGAAAACAGGCACCAGGATGAGATGCCCCGACGAACTCACCGGCAGGAACTCTGTGATGCCCTGCACCAGAGCCAAAACTACAAGATGTAGAAGCGACAACCCGTCTCTCCCCTATATATTCCGATTTTCCGGTACTTATATCACCGTGTTGGCGCTTATCCTATCTTCCTTTTAGTACCATAATGGTACTAAATTCACTGCATTGCCTCTCACTTTCGGCCCGATCTGGACCAACTCAAATCGTAATTGCCCATGATTGCGATATTTTAGTCAATACTACTGACCTTGTTTTCATTGCAAACCATGTCAATCACAGGCATATATGGCGACCCGCGGCAGAACAGCGGCCCAAACATTAAAATGCATCCCAGTGCGACCTGAGAGGAATTCTCCCCATGCCTGACATAATGCAGCGATTCGTCGACATCGGCGCCAGTATGCCGGACAAGCGTGATGCAGAATCCCGACGGTCGGATTTTGACGAAATCTATGATGCCTATACGCCGACCGGCGCTGTGGACCAGTCATCACGATGTGAGCAGTGCGGCATACCATTCTGCCAGATCCATTGCCCCCTGCAGAACAACATACCAGACTGGTTGCGTCTCGCGGCAGAGGGACGCCTGCAGGAAGCCTATTCGGTTTCACAGGCGACAAACACTTTTCCCGAAATTTGTGGCCGTATCTGCCCGCAGGACCGCCTGTGCGAAGGTTCCTGCGTACTTGAGCAATCCCGCCATGGCAGCGTCACAATTGGTGCGGTCGAAAAACACATTACCGATACAGCGTGGGCAGAAGGATGGGTAACCGGACCGTCACCCAATCAGGAGCGCACCGAGAGCATTGGCATCATTGGTGCCGGCCCCGGCGGCCTGGCGGCGGCAGACGTCCTGCGGACACTGGGATATCAGGTTCACGTGTATGACCGGTATGACCGGGCCGGCGGTCTGCTGATATACGGCATTCCCAATTTCAAACTTGAAAAAGAAGTGGTTAACCGCCGCACCAGACTGTTGGCCGACTCCGGTGTTGTCTTTCACCAGGATTTCGAGGTCGGGCGTGATGCAACCCTTGCCGAGCTTCGGGAAAAGCACGATGCCGTTCTGGTGGCGACCGGCGTTTACAAGGCCCGCGAACTCAGTGCGCCGGGCTCCGGCCTGGACGGTATCCTCGCAGCCATGGATTTTCTGACGGCATCCAATCGTGCCGGACTTGGTGACAGTGTTGCTGGATTGAAGGACGGCTCGCTGGACGCCCGTGGCAAGAACGTTGTCGTTATCGGTGGAGGGGACACCGCCATGGACTGTGTACGCACCGCCGTGCGACAGGGTGCAAAAACCGTTAAGTGCCTCTATCGTCGTGACCGACAGAATATGCCTGGTTCCATGCGCGAAGTTTCGAACGCCGAAGAGGAAGGCGTGGAATTTGTCTGGCAGTCTGCACCGGAAGCATTCCTCGGTGATACAGGGATTACGGGCGTACGCACACACCGCATGCGCCTGGGCTCGCCGGACTCATCCGGTCGTCAATCCCCTGAGATTATCGACGGCTCGTCCTATACCATTGATGCTGACATGGTGATCATGGCACTGGGTTTCGATCCGGAAGACTTGCCAAAACTGTTCGATGAACCTGAGTTACCCGTCACCGACTGGGGGACAATTTCAGTCAACCCCATAACCAAGATGAGCGCCATATCCGGCGTGTTCGCGGCGGGCGATATCGTACGTGGCGCATCCCTTGTGGTGTGGGCCATCCGGGACGGGCGCGACGCCGCCGACGCTATTCACACGTACATCGCACGCGGCGGCGCACAGGAACAGGACGAGTCAGTGGCGCTGGCTGCTGCATCATGAGGAGGGACCCCATGGACACGAACAAAAACAGTGATCAGGGAACGCGTCTGACACAGTTGTGGCAGGACAACGCGATGATGCTGGAACAGAAAGGTCTGTACCGGCCAGAAGATGAGCATGATGCCTGCGGTGTCGGTCTGATCGCCGCAATAGACGGCAAGCCGCGTCGCGAAATTGTCGAAAAAGGTGTCGAAGCCCTGAAAAAAGTCTGGCACCGGGGTGCCGTGGATGCTGATGGAAAAACCGGCGATGGTGCGGGCATCCATGTGGAAATTCCTCGCGATTTTTTCGTCCAGCACATCCGCGATACGGGACACGAGCCCGGTACAGGTCTGCTCGCCGCAGGTATGGTGTTCCTGCCAAAAACGGACCTGGGCGCGCAGGAGTTGTGCCGTTCCATCGTCGAGACCGAAATCCTGAATGCCGGTTACAAGATTTATGGCTGGCGGCAGGTGCCCATTAACGCCAGTGTCATCGGCGAGAAGGCCAACGCCACACGCCCCGAGATCGAGCAGATCATGATCGATGGCGGAACCATCAAGGATGGTACCGCATTTGAGACCGATCTTTATGTCATTCGTCGGCGGATCGAACGGCGGGTGCTTGCCGCCCACATTACAGACTTCTATATCTGCTCGCTCAGCGCCCGCTCCATCATTTACAAGGGTATGTTCCTTGCTGAGCAGTTGACGGATTTTTATCCTGATCTGCTGGACGAACGATTCGTTTCCAGCTTCGCTATTTATCACCAGCGCTACTCCACCAATACCTTTCCCACGTGGCGGCTGGCACAGCCTTTCCGCATGCTGGCGCACAACGGTGAAATCAACACGGTTACCGGTAATATCCGTTGGATGACGGCGCATGAACCAAAGATGGAAAGTCCTGTATTTGGTGACGCCATAGAAGACGTCAAGCCGATCATCCAGTCAGGCAGTTCCGATTCCGCCGCACTGGATGCAGTATACGAGGTCATGTGTCGGGCCGGTCGCTCGGCCCCTGCCGTGAAAGCGCTGCTGATCCCGGAATCCACGGGACAGGACCAGACCATGCCTGTCGCCCATCGCGATTTCTATTCCTACTGTTATACCGTCATGGAATCCTGGGACGGACCGGCCGCCATTTGTGCGACAGACGGACGCTGGGTCATCGCTGGTCTGGACCGGAATGGCCTGCGCCCAATCCGGTATTCCGTGACCAGCGACGGATTGCTGGTACTGGGCTCGGAAACGGGCATGGTCGATCTGGACGAAACATCTATCGTCGAAAAAGGCAGACTTGGCCCGGGTGGTCTCATGGGTGTGGACCTGCAGGAAGGCCGCCTGTATCGAGACCGGGAACTGAAGGATCATTTGGCCGGTGCCCATCCCTTCGCGGAGTGGACCAGCGGAATCAAGAGGATTTACAGCCTGACCAACCGGGCCGAAGACGGCACAACGGAACGGCTATTCAATGCCGACGAACTTCGCCGCCGTCAGCATGTTTTCGGCATGACCATGGAAGACGTGGAACTCATTCTTCATCCTATGGCGGAATCCGCCAAGGAAGCCATCGGTTCCATGGGCGACGACACCCCCATGGCTGTACTGTCGGACCAATACCGTGGCCTGCACCAGTTTTTCCGTCAGGCCTTCAGCCAGGTTACCAATCCGCCTATTGACTCGCTGCGTGAACGTCAGGTCATGTCCCTGAACACCCGGTTTGGAAACCTGAACAATATTCTGGCGGAAGAAGGCGACCAGTGCGAAACGCTGCAACTGGAAAGCCCTGTTTTGTCCACGGCAGCTTTTGAGGCGGTTCGCGGTTATCTGGGCGATGGTGCGGTGGAAATCGACTGCACATTTGACCCTTCTCAGGGCGAAGCCGGTATCCGGTCGGCTCTGGACCGCGTCCGTCAGGAAGCCGAAGACGCAGTACGCGGCGGCCGAACCCATTTGATTCTGAGCGATATGGCACTCAGTGCCGAACGCGCACCCATACCCATGATTCTGGCGACGTCCGGCGTCCACACCCACCTGATCCAGAACAGCCTCAGAACATTTACGTCTATCAACGTGCGGTCTGCGGAATGCCTGGACGTACATTATTTTGCCGTACTGGTTGGTATGGGTGCAACCACCGTCAATGCCTATCTGGCCGAAGAGGCCATTGCCGAGCGCCACGCCAAGGGCCTGTATGACGACATGTCCCTCAGCCAATGCATCAAGAACTTTGTCAGCGCCATCGATCAGGGACTGCTGAAGATCATGTCCAAGATGGGCATCAGTGTGATCAGCGCCTATCGCGGCGGCTGTAATTTCGAAGCCATTGGCCTCAGTCGTACGCTCATGGCCGAGTTTTTCCCCGGCATGTCGTCCCGCATATCCGGTATCGGCCTATCCGGTATCTGTGCCAAAGTCACCAATCGACACGCAGCCGCCTTTACCCCGGACGTGGTCCCATTGTCCGTGGGCGGATTCTACCGTTATCGTTCAGGCAGCGAGCGGCATGGTCATGATGGCAAGCTGATTCACATCCTGCAAAGCGCCGTCAGTATGGAGTCCTTTGGCACGTACAAAAAATATGCGGCTGGCGTCAACAGTCGCGATCCGATCTACCTGCGCGATCTGCTGGGCTTCCGCAAACAGCAGGAACCCATTTCGGTTGAGGATGTGCAGTCGATCACTGAAATTCGCAAGCGGCTGGTGTCGCCGGGCATTTCGCTGGGTGCACTTAGCCCGGAAGCCCACGAGACGCTCTCCATCGCCATGAACCGCATCGGCGCAAAGTCTGATTCGGGCGAAGGCGGTGAAGACCCGGAACGCTACAAACCGCGTCCCAATGGCGACAATGCGTCCAGCGCCATCAAACAGGTCGCGTCCGGCCGGTTCGGCGTGACAGCAGAATATCTCAACAACTGTACCGAATTGGAAATCAAGATGGCGCAGGGCGCCAAGCCCGGCGAAGGAGGACAGTTGCCGGGCGGCAAGGTCTCTTTTCAGATCGCCAAACTGCGATATGCGACGGAAGGCGTAACCCTGATCTCGCCACCGCCGCACCATGATATCTATTCCATCGAGGATCTGGCGCAACTGATCTACGATCTCAAACAGATCAACCCGGACGCCAAGGTCTGCGTCAAACTGGTCGCGCGTTCGGGAATTGGTGCCATCGCCGCCGGTGTGGCCAAAGCCAAGGCTGATGTCATCCTGATTTCCGGCCACGATGGTGGCACCGGGGCCAGTCCGCAAAGTTCCATCAAGTATGCGGGCCTGCCATGGGAAATGGGTATCGCCGAGGCCAATCAGGTTCTCACCCTGAACCGCCTTCGCCACACCGTAAAACTCCGTGTTGATGGCGGCATCAAGACCGGGCGCGATGTGGTTATCGCGGCCATGCTGGGTGGTGAGGAATTCGGTATCGGCACGGCATCACTGGTGGCCATGGGCTGCATCATGGTACGCCAATGCCACTCCAATACCTGCCCTGTGGGTGTATGCACGCAGGACGAAAAGCTGCGTGAGCGCTTTATGGGTACACCCGAAAAAGTGGTCAACCTGTTCTCGTTTATTGCCGAGGATGTGGCTGAAATTATTGCCGGACTGGGCTTCAGATCGCTGGAGGACATCATTGGCCGGTCCGACCTGCTCAGTCAGGTCAGCCGTGGCCACAGTGATCTGGATGATCTGGACCTGAATGCCCTGCTGGCCCAGGCCGACTCGGTTGGTCTGCCGCGCTATTGCACATCCACAGAAAGAAACGCCGTGCCGGATTCACTGGATGCGCAAATCCTTACTGATGCCGTGGCCACACTCGATCACGGTGAAAAAATGCAACTGACCTATTCGGTGCGGAATACCCACCGGGCGGTCGGCACCCGCACCAGTTCTGCCATCGTCCGCAAGTACGGCATGACGGGTCTGAAACCGGGCCACCTGACTGTGCGTCTGCGTGGTTCTGCCGGGCAATCGCTGGGTGCGTTTGCGGTACAGGGATTGACCCTGGAAGTCTTCGGTGATGCCAATGACTATGTTGGCAAGGGCCTGTCGGGTGGAACGATCATCGTACGCCCACCCGTCTCCAGCCCGCTTGAAGGGCACAAGAACACCATCATTGGCAACACGGTGCTTTATGGCGCTACTGCGGGCAAACTGTTTGCCGCCGGACAGGCTGGTGAACGTTTCTGCGTGCGTAATTCCGGTGCACAGGCTGTGGTCGAGGGTTGCGGCTCAAACGGTTGCGAATACATGACGGGCGGTGTCGCCGCCATTCTGGGACCGGTCGACGCCAATTTCGGTGCTGGCATGACAGGTGGCATGGCCTATGTGTATGACCCGGACGACCAGTTTCAGTACCGCGTCAATCCGGACACCGTGATCTACCAGCGCATTGAAACCGAGTACTGGGACGATGTTCTCAAGGTCCTGCTGGGTCAGCACGCGAAACACACAGGTTCGCCCTTCGCCGAGCATATCCTGACCACATGGGATCGCAGCGTCGGCCAGTTCTGGCAGGTTGTGCCGAAAGAAATGCTCGACAAGCTGGAACACCCGGTTCGCGACCCGGGAGCGGAAACTCTGACGGCCTAAACCCGGACCAGATGCTTGCCGAAATTCCGTCCCGACAGCACGTCCAGCAGTGCGGCTGGGGCGTTCTCCAGCCCGTCGACGATACTCTCGCGATACTTGATCTTGCCTGCCCGTAACCAGTCGGCGCCAACCTGTTGCCATTCCCGACACAGATCAGGGTAGTTGGTGACGATGAAACCCTGAATCCTGATGCTCTTGACCAACACCGGCATGAGCGATGGCCCGGGTGTTGCGCCGGAAGCCTGTAAAATACCATCGTTTTCGTAACGCGATATCAGGCCACAGATGATCATCCGGCCGTGGGTGTTTAGCTGTTTGAAGACAGCCTCCGAAACCGGGCCGCCGACATTTTCGTAGTTGATATCTATGCCGGCCGGGCACAGTCGTCTGATAGCACCGTCCAGATCGCTTTCTGTGCGGTAATTGATCGCCCCGTCGTAGCCCAGTTCGTCAACCACATAGGCGACTTTGTCATCCGTGCCCGCCGTCCCGACAACCCGACAACCCATCTGCCTGGCTATCTGACCCACAGTGGAACCCACTGCGCCGGACGCCGCGGAAACGAACACGGTCTCGCCATCTTGTGGTTGGCCCAGACCTTTCAGACCCACCCATGCCGTCTGTCCGGGCATACCCAGAATACCCAGATAGGCCGTCATGGAAACGCCATCTGTATCGATCTTCTGTAAACTGGCGGCGGGTGCCACCACACGATCCTGCCACGGCAGATAGCCGGAAATGATATCACCGGGCGTAAAAGCCGGGCTGTTTGAAGATAGCACCTCACCCACACAACTGCTTTCAATGGGCTCATTCAATACAAACGGTGC
Organism: Rhodospirillales bacterium; assembly: GCA_021775325.1. Taxonomy (GTDB): domain Bacteria; phylum Pseudomonadota; class Alphaproteobacteria; order Rhodospirillales; family Casp-alpha2; genus JABJGO01. Next base: position 442 of record JAJFID010000101.1, on the reverse strand, counting down.
CACATAACTCTCGCCGTCGTTCATGCGACCGCGCAGGTATGGGTCCACCGAGATGTACCGGGTTTCGATCAGGACATCGCCATCGCCGGGATCAACCTCCGGCAAATCCTGCATGTCAAAATTATCAACGCTGGCATCGCCCTTGGGGCGGCTTTTCAGACAGACGGCACGTGTCATGGTGGTTCCCTCCCGGCGTTATGAGGCGTTGGCTTGGATCTGTTTCAGGGCCTGATCCACAAAATGACGGTGTTCATCCCGCATATGGCTTTCATTGGGCAGACCGACAGCCCATCCGGCGAAGGCTGACGCCTTTCGCAGGGCCGCATACAGGTCCCAATAGGGAAGGCTGTTCGTGTCAGGTTTGGAATTTCGCAGATAGTGTTCGGTGAATTCCACCATGGCGTCGCGCCCGAACCCCCACAGGACTTCCAGCCTGGAATTG
>JAJFID010000011.1 GCA_021775325.1 Rhodospirillales bacterium | reverse complement strand
CCTCAACCGCATTGACGTTTGATGTTTCCAGGAAGCCCTGAAGGATACTGCCCACGCCCGTCAACCCAGGCGTACCAACAGTAGCCGCGCCTGATGCCGGGGTCTCTGAGAACATGTTGCCTCCGTCGGCTTGCAGGCCCGCGGCGTTTGGGAAGGTTGAGACCTGGAGCTGCCCCACGTTCGATAGAGCAACCTGACCCTGCAGTTTGACCAAGACCTCTCCACTGGCATTGATCGTTACGTCAACTGCATCTGTCGGGACCGTAATCCCCGGGGCGACTGTGAAGCCGTCGTGCGTGACAATTTCGCCCGTTGCGTTCAACTGGAAGGTTCCATCACGTGTATAGGCGGCATCGCCGTTGGGTTTTGTGATCTCGAAAAATCCATTGCCCTGGATCGCAAGGTCAAGCGTGTTGTCCGTCGCTGTAAGGTTGCCCTGGGCGTGAATGCGGTAAACTGCCGCCAGTTTCACACCGAGACCGATTTGGACGCCTGACGGTACAATTGTACCGGCATCGGATGACGTGGAACCAACGCGTCGCAGGTTCTGATACAACAGATCGTGAAACTCTGTCCGCCGTCTCATGTATGACGTGGTGTTCATGTTCGCAAGGTTGTTTGAGACCACCTCAACGTTTCGCTGCTGAGCTAACATGCCCGTTGCTGCAATGTTTAACGATTTCATTTTCCCGTCCTTTCGGTACGTTTTGTTAATTGGCAATAGCGCTAATTGTTGTTGGACTCACCAGATCAGACCCTGAGGACCTCGCGAATCATTGTCTTTTGCCGTTCGTCTTCTTTGTCGATGAACGATTTCACGCCCTCATAGCTGCGATGGGTTTCAATCATTCGGGTCAATTCGATAATGGGTTGCACATTGGAACTCTCCAGCGAGCCCTGGAGCAACTTGGGAAACTCAATTTCCTCAGCACGGTTTTGAGGGTCGGCTCTATAGAGAATGCTACCGGTTTGCTGGAGTGCCAGGTCATTTTCAAATTGAACGATCCTCAATTTTCCGAGAGAGCCATTCTCTGTGGAAACGGTTCCATCACCGGTAATGGTGATTTGCGTATCGGTGGGACCAAAGAAAAATGGCTGTCCGGACGAAGACATGACCGGATCCCCGCTATGGGTGACCAGTTGTCCGGTTGCGTCCAACTGGAAACGTCCATTTCGGGTGAATTGCTCGCCTGCCCGTGTTTCAATCGTGAAGTACCCATCGCCCTGAATAGCAACATCAAGTGGGTTTCCAGTCTGAGTAATCGGACCTTTGGACGTATCGCGTATCGTTGCAATGTCGCGTACATAATTGAGTTTTTCGCCAAGCACACTTTCTCCACCGCGCGAACGAACCAGGTGTTGGACGAACATCATTTTTTCGCCCTGAAAGCCATTTGTGTTCATATTGGCAATATTGTTGGCCACGACATCCATCTGGCGTCGTAAGCCCATTTGTCTTGAAAGTGCTACAAATAGTGTATTTTCCATTGTTCCATACCTTTACGTCACAGACGTTACATACCCGCCAATACATAAGCAGGATGTATGCCAAGTTTTTTCTACAATGATATCAATGGCTTAATTATCGTCATGTTCACAAAGTCGTCGAATAGGGTAGAGCTGCACTGATCATACCCGGCAAGTTCTGCCGCTCTTCAAGCGATACCCGCAGCACAGAAGGAATGCTGGCATTTACTCCTGCCGACAAATGGTCATGTATGTGTGATCCATTAGGTTGCCGTCACTTGTATGGATTTGGTATTCTGGGATTCGCTGCGGGTTGTGTTTCGGCCATTTGACGGTCGGTTCACCTATTTGACGGCGAGCGAAATTTGCATGTGACAACGTTCAGGGACATGATGGCGTCAACCTTTGTCAATAACTTGTTAACCATCTTCCCGTACGCTGATGGTGTCGTAACGGATGGCTTCGCCTCCGCTGATGATCGGAACTAGTTTATGGCGGACGATGACGATCCCGACGAAGAAAACGAAGGCGGTGATTCCGAAGAAGACGGCGGCGGTTCTGGTGGCGGCAGCAAGAAAAAGCTGATCATTATCGTCGCGGTGGTATTTCTGCTGGTTGTTGGTGGATTGGCCGGGGCCTATTTCACCGGACTTCTTGATCCGGTCATGGAAATGGTTTTGGGACCGCCAGAAGACACAATGGAGACTGGGGGCGAAGACGGCCAGGTAGCCGGCGTTTATTACGAACTGCCAGAGCTGCTGGTGAATCTGAACTCAACAGACCGAACAAGCACATTTTTGAAGATCAGGATTAGTCTGGAAATCGAATCACCGCTCGATATTCCAAAGGTAGAGCAGATAATGCCCAGGATCATAGATAACTTTCAGGTTTATCTTCGAGAGTTGAGATTAGAGGATCTAAAGGGTGCGGCTGGTATGTACCGACTACGTGAAGAGTTGTTGACCAGGGTTAGTGCGGCGGCGGCTCCGATTAGAATTAAGGATGTTTTGTTCCGTGAGATGTTGGTTCAGTAACGTTGATTGGTAACCAGGCATAGGATTTGATAATGGCGCCTGCTGACGAAGATGATGTCGACCAAGAAGCCATGGCTGCTGAGTGGGAAGCCGCTATGGGCGGCGACGATGACGGAGGCGGCGAAGGCGAAGAGGGTGACGATCTAGCCGCCGAGTGGGAAGCCATGATGGCCGGCGACGAAGATGGTGGCGAAGGTGACACACCCGGCGAAACAACCCGCGTTCTCAATCAGGATGAAATCGATAGCCTGTTAGGGTTTGACGATGATCAGGACGAAAGTTCTGATCGTTCCGGTATTCAGGCGATCTTATCCAGCGCACTGGTATCCTATGAACGATTGCCCATGCTGGAGGTGGTTTTCGACCGCTTGGTCCGTCTCATGTCCACGTCGCTGCGTAATTTCACCTCCGATAACGTAGAGGTTTCGCTCGATAACATCGCATCAATCCGCTTTGGCGACTATCTGAACTCCATTCCCCTGCCTGCCATGCTGAGTGTGTTCAAGGCAGAGGAGTGGGATAACTTTGGACTGATAACTGTCGATTCTTCTTTGATCTATTCCATCGTTGATGTTTTGCTTGGAGGCCGTCGCGGTACGGCGGCAATGCGAATTGAAGGGCGCCCGTATACGACAATCGAACGATCGCTCGTTGAACGCATGGTTCATGTCATGCTCCAGGACCTTTCTGCGGCTTTTGAGCCGTTGAGTCCCGTGACCATGCGTTTTGACCGCCTCGAAACCAATCCGCGATTTGCGACGATTTCGAGACCGTCGAACGCCGCAATCGTTGCCCGCCTGCGTATCGCTATGGAGGCTAGGGGGGG
>JAJFID010000002.1 GCA_021775325.1 Rhodospirillales bacterium | reverse complement strand
CTTGTGTCGCAGTTCCTTCATGTCAATGGCGCGGTCTTCCAGCGTGACGACCAGCCACAACGCGACCTTCTTGTCTTTCAGAAACAGGTTCTTGCAATGACCGCCTTGCAGATCACCGCGGTGCTGTTTGGCATCTTCCACGGTAAAAACCGGCGGATGCTCCACCGTTGAGGTCTCAAGACCCAGGCCCTCAAACCGGGCAAACAGATCGTCACGTGTTGCTGTCATGGCGCGGGATACTAGCCTGCATGACCCGCATCACTCAAGACACAGATGCGTTCCGGGACCGGGAAATCCAGGAATTGCAAATACCGAAACTTGTGCCTTGCAATGACCGGACGGATGACTATTATCGGCGCGCTTCGAAGGGTGCCCAGTGTGGATGCCGGACGAATATGCGGGCGTAGCTCAGTGGTAGAGCATCTCGTTGCCAACGAGAATGTCGTGAGTTCGAATCTCATCGCCCGCTCCAATTTCCCAAAGTATAGAAATTGCGGATCCGCCTGTGAAATGGCTGTCTCGTATGCCGTTCGCCTCGCTTCTGCCATTGTACTGAAAAATGCCGTTAACCAGGAAAACAACATCACCTTCCTAAACGAAAACAAATAAGCTAACCTGCTGTACCAAGGGGAAACTTATACGCCGCAAAGGGAGAGTTGCATGTCGTCCAAGAGTGATCCACAAGTCGCGCGCGCCATCGGTAAAATTGTTGCAGCGGCAAAAAAACAGACGCCCAAAAACAAAGGCGCACTGGTCGAGACATATATTCGTCATTACTACGGGAACGTTCCGGCATCAGACCTCGCATCCCGCAAGGTCGAAGTTTTGGCCGCGGTCGCGCTTAACCAGTTAAAGGCGAATGAAACGCGCCAGGCCGGTCGCGCAAACATTCGCACCTATAACCCGACTGAAAAGGCGGACGGCTGGTCTGCAGAGCGATCCGTGGTTGAAATCGCCACAGATGACATGCCGTTTATCGTCGACTCGGTGACGGCTGAGCTGGCCCATCAGGAATTGACGACCCACAATATTGTCCATCCCATTATTCCCACGGTACGGACAAGTAAAGGCAAGTTGCGGAGTATTGCCCCGCAAGGCACGGCTGATCCCGACGTATCACGAGAGTCATTCATCCATATTGAGATCACACAGCAGACGTCCGCGCGGCTTAAGGAAATCAAGCAAAAACTTGAGACCGTACTGGTCGACGTGCGTTATGCGGTCGAGGACTGGCGTGGCATGCGCCATCGGATGTGGGCGTTGATCGAAGAACTGGAGACAGGTGGCACCGCGGGATATGCGCCTGAAGAAGTTGCCGAGGCCCGTGACTTTTTGCGTTGGATACATGACAACCACTTCACCTTCCTTGGCTATCGCGATTATACGTTCACCCAGAGTGGCAAGCGGACCAAGTCGTCAATTGACAACAGAACGGGCCTGGGAATCCTGCGCGAGGCATCGCGTATTGTGTTCGAGGCGCCTGCCAAGGGCGAAGATTCGCCTCCGGAGGTCAAGGCGTTCCTTCGCCACCCGGATCTGCTCATGGTTACCAAAACCAATGAACGGACAACGGTTCACCGTCCTGTCCATATGGACGCTATCGCGGTCAAGCGTCTTGACGAAAAGGGCAACGTCATTGGACAGCGCATTTTCGTGGGTCTGTTCACATCGGTCGCCTACAACCGCTCGCCTCGCGAAATCCCGCTGCTGCGGCAAAAGCTGGACCGGACGGTACAGCGCGCGGGATTCCGACCAGCCAGCCACGACGGCAAAAACCTGACACATATCCTTGAGACCTACCCACGGGATGAGTTGTTTCAGGTTTCTGATGATGAGCTGTTCGAAACCTCCATGGGTATTCTGCATCTGCAGGAGCGCGCCCGCGTGGCATTGTTCGTCCGAAAAGACGACCTTGAACGTCACATGGCGTGCATGGTGTTTGTGCCACGCGACAGATTTAATTCTGATCTGCGCAGGAGTGTCGGTCAAATTCTGGCTGATGCATTTGACGGTCGTCTGGTTGCCTTCCGCACCCAATTTGGTGACGGTCCGCTGGCGCGGGTCCACTTTATTGTTAAAACCAAACCAGGAAAAATTCCTGCCTATGATGTGCAGGCAATCGAAGCTGACCTGGTTGCTGCCTCGCGGTCATGGAAAGATAACCTGATTGATGCACTGAGTGCTCGGTACAGCGAGCGCGAAACGGCGGACCATCTGGCCCGTTACAGAGAAGCGTTTGGCCTCGGATACCAGGAACAGTATGGCGCTGCCAGCGTGGTCTCCGATCTTGAAATGGTCGATCAGGTTCTGGAAACTGGCATAATCGGCATGAACCTCTATGACATCACGGGTAGCGATGACGCTCTGGTGCGATTCAAGCTATACCATCCGGACAGTTCCATCCCTCTTTCAGATGTCGTGCCCCTGTTCGAACATATGGGCTTCAGAATTATGGAGGAAGCGCCGCACCGGGTTGAACCGGAAAACGGTTCCGGTAGATTTGTCATGATTCATGACTTCGGCCTGGAGGCTCGCGATGGCAAGTCGGTTGATTGTGACGCCATCCGTGAAAACTTCCTCGAGGCATTTTTCAAGGTCTGGTACGGACAGGCGGAAAGCGATGGATTTAACGGCCTTGTCTGTCGCGGTGGCATGACCTGGCGTGAAGTTTCAATCATTCGCGCATATTGTAAGTACTTGCGTCAGGCTCGCATCCCCTACTCGCAAAGTTATATGGAACAGACCATGCTGCAAAATTCCGGTCTCGCCCGGAAAATTGTAGACCTATTCACGGTTCAGTTTGACCCATCCGGTCCCAAAACACGGGAACGGGATGCCAAACGCATACACGCGTCTATCGTCAGAGACCTGGAACACGTCAGCAGCGCCGACGAGGATCGCATCATCCGTCGTTTTGTAAATGTGGTGGACTGTACGCTTAGGACCAATTTTTATCAGGTGGGCGACGACGGCAACGAAAAGGCGTATTTATCCATCAAACTGAAGTCCCGAGAGATCGACGAGCTTCCGTTACCAAGGCCGTTTCGCGAGATATTTGTTTATAGTCCGCGGATTGAAGGTGTGCATCTGCGCTTTGGCATGGTTGCCCGTGGCGGATTGCGTTGGTCCGACAGACCGGAAGATTTTCGCACGGAAATTCTGGGTCTTGTAAAGGCGCAACAAGTGAAGAACTCGGTTATTGTCCCGGTGGGTTCGAAGGGCGGTTTTGTGCTGAAACAGGCACCAACCACAGGCGGTCGCGAGGCCTTCATGGAAGAAGGCATCACGTGTTACAAGATGTTCATTTCTGCCCTTCTGGACATTACGGATAATATCAAGGGCAAGAGTATCACGGCACCCAAACGGGTTGTGCGCCGCGATGGCGATGACCCCTATCTGGTGGTGGCTGCCGACAAAGGCACAGCAACATTTTCTGATTATGCCAACGGAGTTTCCATCGAAAAAGGGCACTGGCTGGGTGATGCTTTTGCTTCTGGTGGATCGCAAGGTTATGACCACAAGGGTATGGGCATTACCGCCAAGGGTGCATGGGAGTGCGTCAAGCGGCACTTCCGCGAGATTGGCACGGATATCCAGAACGAAGATTTCTCCGTTATCGGTGTTGGCGACATGTCGGGTGACGTGTTTGGCAATGGCATGTTGTTGTCCAAACACATCAAATTGCTTGGTGCGTTCAACCACCTTCACATATTTGTTGATCCGGACCCGGACTCGGCAAAAACATGGGTAGAGCGCAAACGTCTCTTTGATATGGGCCGGTCC
>JAJFID010000001.1 GCA_021775325.1 Rhodospirillales bacterium | reverse complement strand
GCTGCCCGACGGGTTCCAGCGGGCGGAATATCTGTATGATCATGGTATGGTCGATATGGTTGTTCACCGCACGGAACTGCGCGATAGCCTGATCCGGGTTATTGGCCTGTTGTGCAATCCTGGCCCCTCAGCCGAACTGATACCGCTGGAGCCAGCGACCGACGCGACAGAAACGTCGACTGAACCGGTTTCCGAAAATGAGGCGTCGGAAGACGATGTTACTGCCGCCGCCGACGCAAAAAATGCCGACGCAAAAAGCGCCGATGCCAACAGTGCCGATGCAGACGTAATCATCGTCGATGCCGTCGATCCCCATGAAGACAAGACGCCGACCTAGTGGCCTGTATCACTTCTATTGGACCCTTGGGATCGCTTTTCCCGACCTCTGGGCAGGAGGCGGCGCGCAGGCGATGCGGGCCCATCGGCAAGCGTCGCAGACGCACTCCAGAGGTCGGGAAAAGTGACCGGAATGGCTGACTTGCGGGGCTCCCGGTCTTCGTCGTACTCTGCTTGTGATGCGCCAGCATCACGGCGCAAAACACTTCTTGCCGAAAACCCCGCAAGTCCGTCTCAAGGATGCAATAGAAGTGATACAGGCCACTAACGACGCGGTTCTCGACCGCCTGATGTCGTTGCACCCGAAGGTCATCGACCTGACGCTGGACCGGGTCTATCGTCTGCTTGCCCGCCTTGCGCACCCTGAGGATGATCTGCCGCCCGTTATTCATGTCGCCGGTACCAATGGCAAGGGGTCTGTCATTGCATATCTGCGGGCGGCTATGGAGGCGGCCGGGCTCAGGGTCCATGTTTATACGTCACCTCATCTGGTCCGGTTTAACGAGCGCATTCGTCTGGCCGGTGAACTCATTGAAGAAGACGCGTTAACGGCGTTACTGGAAGAATGTGACCGGGTCAACAATGGTGAAACCATTACCTTCTTCGAGATTACCACGTGTGCGGCATTCCTGGCATTTTCCAGAACACCGGCGGATGTGGTGATTCTTGAAACAGGGCTGGGTGGCCGTCTTGATGCGACTAACGTCATCGACAAACCATGTCTGACCATCATTACGGAGGTGTCCGTTGATCATCAGCAGTTCCTGGGTGACACCATCGAGGAGATCGCTGGCGAGAAAGCGGGCATCCTGAAACGCAACGTTCCTGTCATTGTTGCCCGACAGATTCCAGCGGCACGGCAGGTCATCCTCGCCAAGGCCCGGGACGTGGGCGCGCCCGTTATCGAGGAAGGTACAGACTGGACGGTTCAGGCACTTGCAGGTGGCATGACTGTTCTGAGCAAGGGTGTTGAACAGTATCTTCCACGCCCCGCTCTTCCCGGTGCCCATCAACTGCACAATGCCGGTGTTGCGGTAAACGCCCTGAGAGCGCTGCCGGACCTGGAGGTCTCTGATCAGGCGCTGGCACAGGGGCTGAAACGGGTCGAATGGCCGGCCCGGTTCCAGCATCTGGTTTCCGGCCCGCTGGTCGATAAATTACCGGATGGCTGGGAACTGTGGCTCGATGGTGGTCACAACGAAGCAGCCGCCGGGATCATTGTTGACGAGATCAGGGCCTGGAATCAACAAGGTGATGGACGTCCCCTGTATCTGGTTTTCGGTATGCTCAACACCAAGGACGCGCTTGCATTTCTTCGCCCGCTCGCCGCTGTTACGTCATCTCTCGTGGCCGTAACGATTCCCGGGGAGGAAAATGCACTATCGGCTGAAGACCTTGCGGACGCCGCACGGCAAGCCGGTCACATGGCCTCCACAGCCGAAAACATGGAGAGTGCTGTTGATGCGATCATTGCGTCAGAGCCACAGTATGCGCGCATACTGATCTGCGGCTCATTGTATCTGGCAGGTGAAATTCTGGCAGAGAACAGTTGATGCGCGTCAGGACATCGCGAGCCCGGACGCCTAGCCAATCTGGGACTCAACCCATTCAACCAACTGGCTTTTGGGCAGTGCGCCAACTTTCATGGCGGCAACTTCACCATCTTTGAAGATCATCAGCGTGGGTATACCGCGGACTCCGTATTTGGAGGGAATACCCGGATTCTCATCAATATTGACCTTGGCGATGGTCAGGCGGCCTTCCAGTTCACCGGCCATTTCGTCCAACGCCGGCGCAATCTGTTTACACGGACCGCACCATTCAGCCCAAAAATCTACAAGTACAGGTTCCGAAGAACCAATTACATCGGCATCAAACGAGGCGTCGGTGACATCTTTTTTCATGATAAGGACCCTATTGAACGTCATTGGGAGGCTTGTCGGCACCCGAACAGATGCCGAAGGTTACTGAACTCTAGCATGGCCCATATGGTCGTCAAGGCGCATGGCGAGAAAGAAGATCATCATTCAGTACCATAGCCCTTGGACCGTCTGTCCATACTAGGAAACAGCGTATTTGTTTCGTTGGATAGATATGCTCAAGCGCCGATTTGTAAAGGGCCATCTGCCGAATATAAGCTGGCGAAACGTCGTTTTCGTGTTCCGGCGGCGGGCGATTCGTCTTGTAATCAACAATCAGAACACGTGAATCTGTTACCACAAGTCGATCAACCTGTCCGGCGATGGTGCGCGATCCATCCGTCGTCATGACTGTCCCGGCGATAGGAACTTCCGCCATACTGTCCGGTCCAAACAGTTCAGAAAAACTTACGTCCTCAAGCACCGAAAGTGTCTCTTCAGCAATTCTTTTTTGACTGTGCACATCCAGGTCCCCGGCGACTCTGCTCAGCCACGTTTCGGTGACGTTGGCACGATTACCCACAGTGACATCCGGCAAGGTTTGCAGCAGACGATGTATCAGAGTTCCACGACGGCACCGCAGGATATCATCGCCTGCAAACGGGGGTGTAACCGGAACATCGTCTTCACCCAGACTGCTTG